>JBAVMZ010000434.1:0-1512 GCA_049690595.1 Occallatibacter sp.
CGCCAGAGCGCCGCCACCAGCCGCGGCGGCAGCAAAGCAGCCACGCGCGCGCCGGCGTCGGCGGCGGGGTGCTCCGGCACGGCTTGCGAGGGCATCATTCCCACGCCCTGAAGATACGCCAAAAAACTCCTGCAAGGAACCCGCGCCGCCGCGTTCCCTTGGCAGATGCCGGTCCGCAGGCCCGGCGAAGGAGAGCGATGAGACCGAATGGCAGATTGGGAATGGCCGCCGCGCTGCTTGTGGCGCTGGTGGCGTTTGGGCACCGCAGCGGCGTGCAGGCGGCCGGGGGCGGCGCGGAGCCGGGCGGACCCTACCGGGTGCTGGCGCCCATCGAGAGCGGCAACCTGCTGCTCTTCCCTGTGGTCCGCACCGGCGGCAGGACGGTGGAGGGCACGCCGTTTCTTACCTTGGACGAGGGCATCAAGAGCGGCGAGGTGGAGGTGACCGAGGCAGGGCGGGCGCAGGGGCTGGTGCGTCCGCGCGGTGCGCAGCCGCCGGTGCACGACGACCGCTTCCGCGGCTACCCGCAGCCAGAGCCGCTGCCCTACCGCACCGACCAGGTAAATACGCTGGTGCTGATGAACCACTCTGACAAGCCGCTGCTGCTGCTTGCCGGCGAGATTGTGACCGGCGGCAAGCAGGACCGGGTGATCGCGAAGGACCGGATCGTTCCGGCCGGCGCGGAGCCGATCAATCTGGGCGTCTTCTGCATCGAGCCGGGCCGCTGGACCGGCGCATCCTCGAGCTTCGGCGCCGCGGCCAAGGCTCCGGCGCACAGCTTCATGGTGCAGCCCACGGTGCGCGCCAAGGCCATGGCGGCCAAGGATCAGCAGCAGGTCTGGGATTCGGTGCACAGTTCAATCGCCCAGATGGAGGTGGCGGCTGCCCCTGCCGCGGATGCGTCCATGGGCGGAGGAGGTGGATACTCAGCCTCGACGGGCACCACCAGCTACGCCAAGGTAATGGCAGATTCGAGCGTCAGCGCCAAGGTGGACGAGGCCGCTGCCCCGGTGATGCAGGCGCGCGAGAAGGTGCTGGGTCGACTCCGGAACGAGCACGCGGTCGGCGTGGTGGTGGCCGTGCGGGGGCAGATTGTCTGGGCCGATCTGTTTGCCTCGACCGATCTGCTGGCGCGCTACTGGACCAAACTGGTGCGCTCCTACGCTGCCGAAAGCCTGACGGCGGGCGAGGACCACGCCGCACCGACGGTGGCTGACGCCGAGCGCTTCCTGCAGGCGCCTTCAGGAGGCACGGAAACCAGCGAGGGCGAGGTAGGCGTCTACCGGTATCGCGAACTGCGTTCGGGCGGGACGGAGACCTTTGTGCTGGAGTCGCTGCTGCCCGGCACGGGCTACGACGTGCACATGAGCCGGATGCGGCTACGCGAGGCCGAGCGCCGGATGCGGCCGATGAACTTCGATGTGCCGCCTTACAACCCGCCGCACGTTGAGCCCGCGCCCCGGATGGACCCGCAGCCGCTGATCTATCGGTAACCAGGCGATAACCAGGCGC
>JBAVMZ010000435.1:0-7768 GCA_049690595.1 Occallatibacter sp.
CCCAGGCTTCGACGCGGTCGGCCTCTGCCGGCCGGATCAGCGGCCCCACCTCGGTGGCTTCGTCCCCAGGGTTGCCCGCCACCATCTTTGCTGCGATTTCCACCACCTTCCACAGGAAGGTCTGGAAGATGCGCCGCTCCACGTAGACCCGCTGCACGCTGATGCAGGACTGGCCAGCGAAGCCGAAGGCCGCGTGCGCGGTGCGCAGGGCGGCCTCGTCGAGCTCCGGCCAGTCGCCGTGAACGATCAGCGCGGCGTTGCCGCCCAGTTCGAGCAGCACCTTCTTGCGCCCCGAGTGCGCCTTCAGCTCCCAGCCCACCTTGGACGAGCCGGTAAAGCTGATCAGCTTGATCCGCTCCTCTTTTTCGGCCAGCCAGGCGGTGTCGGCGTTCGAGAGCGGCAGAATCGCCAGCGCCTCCTCGGGCCAGCCGGCCTTGAGAATCACCTCGCCCAGCGCCAGGGCGGTAAAGGGCGTCTGCGGCGCCGGCTTCAAAATCAGCGGGCAGCCGGCGGCCATGGCCGGCGCGGCCTTGTGCGCCACCAGGTTCAGAGGGAAGTTGAACGGCGTAATGGCCAGCACCGGGCCCACCGGAAAGCGCTGCATCAGTCCCCAGCGGCCCTCGTTGCCCTCGGTCAGGTCCAGGGGAATGCTCTCGCCGCCCATCCGCGCGGCCTCTTCGGCGGCGGTCTTGAAGGTCAGCACGGCGCGGTCCACCTCGCTGCGCGCCAGCCGCACCGGCTTGCCCGCCTCGGCCACAATCAGCTGCGCAAAGCGCTCCTTCTGTTCGATCAGCGCCGCGGCCACGTCTTCCAGAATCTCGCGGCGCTTCCAGCGCGGCAGCGCCCGGGTCCGCCGCAGGCTCGCGCACGCATGGTTCACGGCCTGGCGCGCGTCGGCGCGGGTGGCCACGGTCACCCGTCCCACCAGCCCCTGGTCCCACGGCGAACGGACCTCCAGCGTTTCACCGTCCGTCCACTCCTTGCCGCACAGCAGAAATCCCGTTTGCGTTCCCGGCCGCATCTTCATGGCTGCATCTCCCTGGTACCGCTCCAACCCTTGATGGTACTCGGTCGGCCCGCCGCAGGGGGACACAGCAGGCCTGCCGGCACTCGCGCCAGTCGCGCAATGGAACCTCGCTGCCCCCTGCTGCGGCCCGGCGCTTCCATCGACGACCCATCCACCTTCTGCGATAGACTCCTTCCATGATTCACGACGGCAAGAGCCGCAAATTCCCCTTCGATCCGGTGGCGGCAGTGGAGCACCTGAAGGCCGCCGACGCCAAGCTGTCCGCCCTCATCGACCGCGCCGGACCCTTCACGCTGCGCCTCGACCCCTCGCCCTCGCCCTTCGAGTCGCTCGTCGAGTCGATTCTCTACCAGCAGCTCCACGGCAAGGCCGCGGCCACCATTCACCGCCGCGTCCGCGAGTACTTCTCGGGCGACCCCACGCCCCAGCTCCTCCTCGACACGCACGACGATCCGCTGCGCGCCGCCGGCGTGAGCGGCAACAAGATCAAGGCGCTGCGCGACCTGGCCGCAAAGACCCTCGACGGAACCGTCCCCTCCCACGCGGCCATCAAGAAGATGACCGACGCGGAGATCGTCGAGCGGCTCACCCAGGTGCGCGGCATCGGCCCGTGGACTGTGGAAATGCTGTTGATATTTCGCATGGGCCGGCCCGATGTCTTTCCCGTCAGCGACTACGGCGTCCGAAAGGGCTTTGCCCTCACCTTCCAGCGGCTGCCCAAGACCCGCGCCCTGGCGGCGGAGGACCTGCCCAAACCCGAGGTGCTCCTCAAGAGGGGAAAGCGCTGGGCGCCGTTCCGCTCCGTGGCCAGTTGGTATCTATGGCGCGCCTGCGATCTGGCCAAGGCTGCTGCGCTCAGCGGCCCGGGCGGCCTACAATAGCAGAGCGCACCCGGAAAAATCGCTTAAGCAATCCGGCGCACGATGGGACCGCTCCATGGCACCTGCGAAACACTACGTCTGCATTCATGGCCATTTCTACCAGCCCCCCCGCGAGAACCCGTGGCTGGAAACCGTCGAGACCCAGGACTCGGCCGCTCCCTATCACGACTGGAACGAGCGCATCTGCGCCGAGTGCTACGCCACCAACGGCGCCGCCCGCATCGTGAACAAGGAGAACAAGATCCAGCGCATCGTCAACAACTATGCGCGCATGAGCTTCAACTTCGGTCCCACCCTGCTGAGCTGGCTCAAGGAAAACGCCCCCCGCACTCACCGCATGATCCTCGACGGCGAGCAGCGCAGCCGGCGCAGCTTCCGCGGCCACTCCTCAGCCATGGCGCAGGTCTATAACCACGTCATCATGCCGCTGGCCAGCCGCCGCGACCGCATCACGCAGATCCGCTGGGGTATCGCCGACTATCAGTATCACTACGGCGCGCCGCCCGAGGGCATGTGGCTGGCGGAGACGGCTGCCGACACCGAGTCGCTCGAGCTGCTCGCCCAGCACGGCATCAAGTTCACCCTGCTGGCGCCCAGCCAGTGCCGGCGCATTCGCCCGCTGCGCGACGGCGCAGCCTGGAGCGACACGCCCAACGCCTCGGTGGACACCACGCGCCCCTACCTGGTCCGCTTCGACTCCGGCCTCTCCATTGCCGTCTTCTTCTACGATGGCCCCACCTCGCGCGCCATCGCCTTCGAGGGGCTCCTCAACTCCGGCGAGGCCTTTACGGCCCGGCTCAAGGCCAGCTTCCGCGACAACCAGCAGCCGCAGCTCGTCCACGTGGCCACCGACGGCGAATCCTACGGCCACCACCACAAGCACGGCGAGATGGCGCTGGCCTACACCCTGCGCCTCCTCGAGGACGACAAGAACGTCAGGCTCACCAACTACGGCAACTTCCTGGCGCAGTTTCCCCCCGAGTACGAGTGCCAGATCGTCGAGAACACATCGTGGAGCTGCGTCCACGGCGTCGAGCGCTGGCGCTCCAACTGCGGATGCAACGGCGGCAAGCCGGGCTGGAACCAGGCCTGGCGCGGGCCGCTCCGTCAGGCCCTGGACGAGCTGCGCGACAGCATCGCGCCCTTGACCCAGCGCGAGGGCGACCTGCTCTTCCACGATGTCTGGGCCGCGCGCGACGGCTACATTCACGTCGTACTCGACCGCGGCGAGGAGTCGGTCGACAACTTCTTCTCCGAGCACCAGAGCCATCCGCTCACCGCAGAGGAACGCGTCCGCGCCCTCCAACTGATGGAGATGCAGCGCCACGCGCAGTTGATGTACACCAGTTGCGGATGGTTCTTCGACGACATCTCCGGCATCGAGACCGTGCAGGTCATCGCTTACGCCGCGCGCGTGCTGCAACTGGCGCTGGAACTCTTCGGCGAAGAAGCCGCGCGCCTCGAGCCGGCCTTCCTCGAGCGCCTGGCCCAGGCGCGCTCCAACGACCCGGCCGCCGGCGACGGCGCCCGCATTTACAAAGAGAAGATCCGCCCGCAGGAGCTGGGTCTGGAGCCGGTCGCGGCGCACTACGCCATCTCCAGCGTCTTCTCCTCCTTCGCCGAGGATACTGAGCTCTTCTGCTACCGCGTGCACCGCCAGTCCTACGACATCTTTACCTCCGGCCGCGGCCGCCTGGCGCTGGGCCGCGCCCAGATCACCTCCACCATCACCGGCCAGCAGCAGAGCTTCTCCTTCGCCGTGCTCCACTTCGGCGACCAGAACATCACCGCCGCGGTTAAGCCCTACACTGACGCCGAGGCGGCGGAGTTCTACACCTTCACCGCGCAGGCCGCCGAGCACGTGATGCGCGCCCGCTTCCCTGAAGTCATCCGCCTGCTCGACCGCTACTATGGCCGCGTCGACTACTCGCTCACCTCGCTTTTCACCGACGAGCAGCGCCGCATCGTCAAGCTCATCCTCAACTCGACGCTGTGGGACATCGAGAACTCGCTGACCAACATCTACGAGGACCACGCCAGCCTGCTCCACTTCCTCTCGCAGGCCGGCCTGCCCAAGCCCCCGGCGCTCACCCTGGCCGCCGGTTTTGCCATCAACGCCGGGTTGCGCCGAGCCCTGGAGTCCGACCCCATCGACCAGGCTCTGCTGCGCAGCTTCCTTTCGCTCGCCGATGCCGACCAGGTGCCGCTCGAGACAACCACCCTCTCCTACATCGCCGACCAGCGCATGAAGCGGGCCATGATCGAGCTGCAAATGTCTTCCGGCTCGCTCGAAATGCTCGACCGCGCCCTGGTCCTGGGCCGCACGCTGGAGGATCTGCCCTTCGAGCTCAACCTCTGGCAGGCGCAGAACATCTGGTACGAGATCATGCGCACCGCCGGCTACGGACTGACCGCGCTTGACCCCGAGGACCGCGCGCGCTGGGAGAAGAGCTTCGCCGATCTGGGCGTCTGCCTCTCCATCGATACGGTGGCCATGCAGGCCCAGGACCGCACCGCCGCGCCGGTTGCGGACTGACCGGCGCGGCCAGAGCATCTCTCCAATTGGTATCGAGTCAATCCTGTCGTCGATAGCCATTGCCAACAACTGCAAGAACTTGTAGCACCGGCCTCCTGGCCGGCTGTAGCGTGGGCCTCCCGGCCCACGCTCACTCTCGACCCGTAGGAGAGATGCTCTGGAGCATTTTCGGGATATTTGTAGACTTCCTGCGGCGTGCCAGGTGGCTTTGACTTCCACCCCGCCGACCAAGACCCGTCCGCGGGGACCCAGGTTGAGGAAAAAGCCACTTGAGCCCCTGCTTTCGGTCTACAGGAACTCCGAAATGCTATAACCCCGGCTTCGGCGTCCAGGGTGAGTCTTGGACCGGCTCGCAATGAGCGCCAAGGCGGATGGTTCGGTCTGTTTCAGGGTTGAGCTTGGGGCGCTTTGTCGGCAGGGCGGAAACTGCCCCGCCGCTCAATCGGTGTCTGGATGAAGAGGCCAAGTGCATTGGCCCGATGCCGGCCCCGCATGCCCGGCACAGGTTGCGAGAGCCTTGGCGGTGACAAGGCGAACGAATCGCTCCGAGCCCATCTCGGGGATCCAGTCTGTCGTTTCCACAGCGCCTATCCAGCAGTCGATTGCCCTTTGCATGTCTATGCCTGAGATAGCTTCATCCGTGGCCTGCAAGAAGGAGCTCATCCCGCGTTCGGCGATGAGCTGCAAACTCGCTGACAGCAGGTCGGAAGACACCACTTCGCCTCCTCTCGCTCGCACTCTCCGCGATCGTTCCCGCGGGGCCGGGGTAAGTTTGCCGTGCCAACTCCGCTCAGTGCGGGGCATGAACCTCCGTGTGTCTCGGGTCGTTCGATTTGAGCAGGAACGAGACGAGAAACATTGCCGTCGATGCAGCACCAAGGACTACGTACGTGTCGATGAAGGACAGCGCCGCCGCCTGCCCCATCAGGTACTGGTAGACCAATGCCAGCCCCATCGTCTGACCTCCGGCGAGCCTTGCGCCGCCGGTATGGACGGCAAGGGTCTGAAAGACGTTCCCGAGAGCCGTCGATCCTTGACTCAGCGGCTCCGTCAGGCGAGCCGTGTGGAACTGCTGGCGGCGGGCCAGGACTGTCGTCACAATCGAAGTGCCGAAGCTGCTGCCGATGTTGCGCATGAAGTTGGTTAGTCCAGAGATCGAATCGCTCTTGTTCTGCGGGACCCCGAAATACGAAGCAGTCATCGCCGGGACGAAGATGAATGGAATGGGGACGTACTGCATGACCATGATGATTGCCGCGAACGGAAAGCTGATCCCCAGGTTGAGCAGCCGAGTGGACAGGTATAGGCCGAAAGCGGAGAGGAGCCAGCCAAAGGCAATCAGGTACTTTACCGGCACTCTGGTGGTTAATGCCGCGGCAAGGGGCATGACCAGGAACATGGCTGCCGCGCCAGCAGAGACAACGAGCCCGGCCTGCTGCGCCGAATAGCCGGCCAGCGTCTGCAGGAATTGGGGCATCAGGACCGTGGAAGAAAAAGCTACCGCGCCGGCCAGGAACATCATCAGGCTTACGCCGGAGAAGTTGAGGTTTGTGAAGAACTTGACCTCGACGAGCGGATCCTTGTGCCGCCACTCCCACACGACGAGAGCGCTCAGGCAGACGATGGAGACAACCACCAGGGCAACGATGAAGTTTGAGCCAAACCAGTCGTCCTCTTGTCCCTTATCGAGAAGGATCTGGAGCGCACCGACTCCCAGGACCAGCAGCGAGAGGCCCAGCGTGTCCAGGCGCATTTCTCCCGGCTTGAACCGCCGGAGAAACGGCGGGTCTTCCACCAGTTTGAAGATCGACCCCAGGGCAAACAGTCCGACAGGCAGGTTGATCAGGAAGATCCAGCGCCAGGAGAAGTTGTCCGTAATCCAGCCGCCCAGGATGGGCCCCAGGGCGGGAGCGACCAGCACCGTGACGCCAAACAGGGCGAAAGCGGCGGCTCTCTGCCGAGGCGGGAAGGAATCGGCCATGATGGCCTGCGACATTGGCTGCATGCCGCCTCCGCCGATTCCCTGAAGCGCGCGGGCCAGCAGAAGGATAGGCATGGTCGGGGCCAATCCGCAGAGCAAAGAGCTTGCCGCGAAGAGCACAATGCAGAGCATGAAGAAGCGCTTGCGGCCCATCGCGCTTGAAACCCAGCCAACCATGGGCAGAACAATGGCATTGGACACCAGGTAGGTGGTCAGCACCCAGGTGGCTTGATTCTGGGTGGCCCCGAGGTTCCCGGCAATGTGCGGAAGCGCCACATTTGCGATGCTGGTGTCCAGCACCTCCATGAATGCGGCAATGGCCACGGTGACGGCCACCAGCCACGGGTTGAACCTGGGTTTCCACTCTGGATTCGAGGGGTGGCTTGCCAATTGAGTCTCCCGGCTTGCCAGATTATAAAACGACACATATCGTTTCGTATATCATCGGAGTATAAAAAACCAAGGAGGCGGTCCGTACCCATGGTGGAATCAAAAAAGCGTCCGCAAAAGGCGCGCTCGGCGGGAAGGCCTCGCAGCCAGGCCTCGCAGGCTTCGATCCTCGAGTCGGCCCACAGTCTCCTCCGAAAGCTCCCCCCCGCGGAGATCTCCACGATTCAAATCGCGCGGCAAGCGGGCGTCAGCACGGCCACCGTCTACAGATGGTGGCCTACCAAGGAGGCATTGCTGCTCGATGCCTTCCTGTACAAGGTCGATCGAGAGATTGTTCTCCAGGCGGAAGGACCGCCCCTGGAACGCCTCAAAGGGTGGGTGCAGCAGATGGGGCGCTTTTTCAGCGGCGAGAACGGCATCGTTGTCACCCGCCTGCTTGCCGCCATTCAGGACAGTCCGAACCTGCGAAAGGAGTTTCTGGCGACTATCTACGCACCGCGCGAAAAGGAGGCCCATGCCATCGCGGAGGAAGCGATCCGGCGAGGGGACCTTCCGGCCGATCTCGGGATCCGTGTATTCTTCGATTCCATCGTCGGTCCTCTTCTTGTCCGCCTGTTTCTCCACCGGGAAGAGATCGACGATTCGTTTGTCTCCGCCGTCTTCGATCAGGTTGTGGCAGGCGCAAGAGCCCGCTGCCCAGCGAAATAGTGGCACTCCGCAGGCGCGGCACAAGAACCTCTTACGGTCTTGGCGCGCTTGCTCCGCGGGGCCGGGCCGCCGTCGATGCCGGTTATACAGGCTGCCGAAAAACCCTGAGGAAGGTGGGCTTCGTAACAGCCCCAAGCGGCTTCGCCGACCCGCGGCGCACGAGACAGTAGCGCCGGCCTCCTGGCCGGCTGTAGCGCGGGCGTCCCCGCCCGCGCTCGCTCCGACGAGCCACCGGATTTGTTTCC
>JBAVMZ010000436.1:0-11092 GCA_049690595.1 Occallatibacter sp.
CCCTTGAACTGGGCAGCGGCCACGCGCATCCATGCACCGCTCGTGCTCTGGAGGCGGCTGCTGCCGTGCGGAGTGCGGCGGATTCTTGGCGTTCTGTGGCCATGGGCGCTGGCGGCGTCCGGCGTTCTGTTTGTTGGTGCGCTGGAGATCGCGCTGCTTGGCTATTGCCCTTGGGTACCCCGTGTGCGCGAAGTATTGACGCGATTCCTGATGCAATTGGCGGTAGTGCTGCTGGGGCTCTTTGCGTTCACCTACATTTGCGGCTTTGCGCACGATGCCGAGGTCCGGGCCCGCGGCAAAGCGAGATGAAAGCGCGGGCGGAAAAGCCGCGTCGAGGAGAACGAGCGTTGGGGGAGGGACAAGGGCGCACCTGCCATCCGCACACACTCTCCGCGTGGCGGGCTCGCCGGACAATTGCGTTCTTACTTGCTCAGATACTTCATGCCGGTATCGCACAGGATGGTGACGATGGTCGAGCCGGGCGCGAGATCCTCAGCCAGCCGCAAAGCCGCAACGACGTTGGCGCCCGTCGAGGTACCGCCGAAGATGCCTTCCTCGCGGGCCAGGCGCGCGGCCATCACCTTGGCCTCCTCCGTGGTGACCGGTTCGATGCGGTTGGCAATACCCGCCTCCCAGAGCGGCACGACAAATCCGGCGCCGATCCCGTCGATCTTGTGCGCTCCGGGAGCGCGGCCCGAGAGTACCGCCGACTCTGCCGGCTCCACGGCCACCACCCGGATTCGCCCGTCGTAGCCGCGCAGCGCCTCGGCCGTCCCGCGCAGCGAGGCCGCGGTGCCCACGCTCTCGACGAAGGCGTCGATGCGGCCGCCGGTCTGCTCCCAGATCTCCGCGGCCAGAGTGCGGTAGGCCGACAACTGATCGAGGTTCCTCATCTGGTCGGTCCAGTAGGCGCCGGTCTCCTCGGCCACAATGCGGGCGGCCTCGATCATGTCGTGCGTCAGCTTCTCCGTCATGCGCCCGTCTTCGCTGGGCACAATCTGCAACCGCGCGCCGAAGGCCTTCATGTGGAGCAACTTCTCTTTTGCGAAGGCGTCGGAGGTGACGATGTGCAGCGGATGGCCCTTGACCGCGCAGACCAGGGCCAGCGAGACGCCCGTGCTGCCGCCAGTGTACTCGACGACCGCGCCGCCGGCTGGGAGGCGGCCGTCCGATTCGGGCGCTTCAATCATGGCCAGCGCCATGCGGTCCTTCATGCTGCCGGTGGGGTTCTCGCTCTCCAGCTTGAGCAGGATGCGGGAACCGTTGGCGGGCGCAATACGGCGCAGGGCGAGCAGCGATGTCTTGCCAATGCAATCGAGAATTTGGTATTTCCATTCGTTCATGAGCTTGCGATCTTCCAAGGGCGACGGCAATTCTGCTCTCCAGCCGGGCAGCAAAGCCTCATTTTACGCTCGCAGGCGGCCGGCGCGGTTGCGGTGCAGCGGGTTGGGGACTTTGCCCCTAGGGCTTCATCGTCAGCAGCCGCGCGGTGACGGCCAAGGCCAGAGCTCCCAGCACCGAGGCAACCCGATGCAGATTAAGCCAGGACGCGCCGGACAGCTTCGGCACCGTAAGCACCGATCCGCTGGCGATCAGCGCCACGGCCGAGAGCAACAGGACGATGAGCGCCGCGATGTTGAGCGGCCCCGTCGCGCCCGTCCGCAGCGCGTGAACCGCCAGCATGACGACAAAGACCACCGCGGCCAGGGACAGGAGTTTGTGCGTTCCCATCAGCAGCGCGTGCGCCACGGTTCCGGCGGCGCCGAGCCAGAAGCCGGTTCCCAGCGCAGCCGCGAAAAGGACACCCGCCATGACGAGCTTGTGGGAGAGAGACATCGGCGTGCCTCGATTCGGTTCGCGCGAACATTATCGGCCTGAGGCCGCCGGGAGAATAAGGCAGCGCGCTACGAGCGAAGCGCGGCCAACTGCGCAGCCAGGTCGCGCAGGCCAGTGGCGGTGGTACCGGTGTCGATGGGGTACTGGCCGCTGCCCGCGTTGACCACGAAGCGGCGGGCGGGCTGTAGGTCGGCGCAGGCAAAGTAGAAGCCCTTGGCCGGGCGTCCGGCCAGGCTGCGCTTGACCTCGATGGCCCAGAGGCCGTGGCCGGGAATCTCCAGCAGAAGATCGATCTCCGCGCCGGCGGCGGTGCGGTAGAAGGAGGCGGCGGTGCGCGGCGGGGCGGCGGCGATCAGATTCTCGATGGCGAAGCCCTCCCAGGAGAGGCCGGCGACCGGGTGGCCCGAGAGGCTGTTGAAGTTGCCGATGCCGAGCAGGGCGTGGACCAGGCCGGAGTCGCGGACGTAGGTTTTGGGCGATTTGACCAGCCGCTTGCCCAGGTTGCGGTGATAGGCGGGCAGGCGGCGGACCAGGAGCAGATCGGCCAGGAGGTCGATGTAGCGCTGCACGGTGGGGGCGGAAAGTTGCAGCGCGGCGGCCAGGCGGGCGGCGTTCAGCAGCGTGCCCTGATCGTGTGCGAGCATGGTCCATAGCCGCTCGAGGGCCGCGGCCGGGATGCGCGGGCCGAAGAGCGGCACGTCGCGCTCCAGATAGGTGCGGATGAAGTTCAGGCGCCAGCGGAGACTGGCCGCGTCGTCGCGGGCCAGGTAGCTGCCGGGAAATCCGCCGCGCAGCCAGAGGCGGGTGAGGACGGCGTCCTCGGGCGGCAACTCGATGGCCTGAAAGGGGCTGAGCTCGATGTAGGCTATGCGGCCGGCCAGGCTCTCGCCGGACTGGCGCAGCAGGTCCATAGAGGCCGAACCGAGCAGGAGGAAGCGACCAGTGCCCAAGCCCGAGCGGCGGCCCTGGTCGATGAGGCCGCGCAGCGCGGTGAAGAGCTCGGGGACGCGGTGAATCTCGTCGAGGACCACCAGGGTGTGCTCGTACTGGCGGAGAAAGAGGGCAGGCTCGAAGAGCTTCAGGCGGTCCTGGCTGGCCTCGAGATCGAGGTAGATGGAGCCGGGGCGGGCGTCGGCGACGGCGCGTGCCAGGGTGGTTTTGCCGACCTGACGGGGGCCGACGATGGCGACGGCTGCCTGCTCGGCGAGGGCCTGGTCGATGGCGGCGGTGGAGTCCCGGGTGATCATGCTTGTATATTGAACAAAATAAATTCGATTTGCAAGGTTAAAATGATATACAAACAATGCATATCGAAAATATCATGTTCGATATGCAAGGAACTACGTCATCAATTAACCATGCAAATCGAACATTCCATATTCGATTTGCATGGTTTGACCAGACCAATGAATGGCCCCGGAGACCCTGTGCGCTGCTCCGGGGCCGGGTTGTCCTTCGGCGCGCGACGCCTACTTCCGCGCCACCTGCGCGGGTTTGATGGAGGAGGGGTTGACCTGGGCGTTCAGGTAGTTGGTCAAGTCCTCGATGTTCTGCTGCGTGCCGGTCATTGGCGGCATGAAGCGCCGGTACGGCGAGTCGGACTTGTACTCGTGCAGCATGGTCACGAAGTTCTGGATGCCGGCGCGGTCGCGGCCGTCCAGCAGTTGCCGCAACGGCCGGTAACCGTCCAGCGTGTGGCAGCTCGCGCACTCGCCGCGGAAGATGGCCTCGCCGCGGGAGTAGCTGGTGGGCTGCGCCGCGCCGTCGCCCTTCCACACCCACAGCGAGTGCGCCAGGTACCCTTCGCGGTTGATGCGCTCCACGTATTTGACGCGCACGCCGTTCGAGTACATCCAGCGTCCGATGACGTACGGCTTGCGCAGCATCTCGCGCGCGTACTCGCCGCTGGCCGTGGCGATGAGCGCCAGCAGCAGCAGGCTCAACGCGTGCGAGAGGTTGAAGTCGATGGGGCTGCGGTACGCCAGGTAGTAGGCCACGCCCACGATCGTCGCCGAAGTGGTGATGATCAGCAGGGCAATGCGCGTGACGGTGGAGAAGGTGCCCGAGCCGATGGTGTCGATGCCCAGCGTCAGCAGCGCGCGCTGCGACTCTGGAACCATGAACAGATACCACACCAACAGGAACGGCGTGGCGATGAACGAAGGCACCAGCCACTTGACGCTCCAGCGGACCAGCGAGGTCTTCAGCGCCGGCTGCTTTTCGCCGTCGATGCGGCTGGAGGTGATCAGCGCCCACACCGCAGCCAGCGACGCGCACACGCAGCAGCGCAGCAGCAGGCTCGGCCAGTAGGTGGGATTGAAGAAGGCATTCCAGAACTTGCTTGCCTCCTGACCCGTGCCGGCCACCGAGAGCCAGGTGTCGCCCGGCGTGAGCATGAAGGTGAGAATGCCGTTGATGATGATGAGCGTGCAGGCCGAGGAGACAGCATAGACCCAGCCCACCGCCAGGTGGAGTTTCTCGTCGATACGGCCCCAGGTGTAGTAGTAGACACCGGCAGTGGCCAGTTCGACCAGGAAGAAGACCCACTCGATGGCCCAGCCGAAGACGAAGTTGTGGATGAGGGTGCTGGTGGCCTCCGGATGCGTCAGTCCGATGGCAAACCAGATGCCCACGCCCGAGATGGTTCCGTAGACGCCGGTCACGACGAGAAAGAACTTCGAGTGGCGTACCAGTTGTTTGATCCACGCCTCGCGGGTCGCGGGGTCGGTCATGCGCAGCGCCTTACGCTCCGCCATCGGCAGGTAAAGTCCGCCGCCCACCGCGAACTGCGAAATCATGACGTGGAAGATGGCGATGATGCCGATCACCCAGCCGGAGCCGAGATACGGAATGTCCCAGAATGGATAGTTCATGGTGTTCTCTCCGGCCTCCTAGCGAATCGTCCAATAGCCGATGACGGTTGTGGCCAGCAGCGCAAAGACCGCCACCAGGCCGAAGTAATGCGCCCTGCGCGCGCGCTGGCCGGATTCCTTTGTGGAGTCGTAGAAAGGAATCAGAACCCAGAGCGCAATGCCCAGTGTGAAGATGAGAATGCCGACGATCTCGCCCGCCGAGCCCTGCAGAAACTTGACCATGCCCAGCAGCTTGAGCATCTCGAAGGGACTCATGAAGTACCACTCGGGATGAATGCCCATGGGCGCGGGCGCCAGCGGGTCGAACTGCTTGCCCAGCGACCAGGGAAAGACCGAGGCCAGCAGAGCCAGCACGTTGAGCGAGATCAGCCACATGGCCAGGTCCTTCACCAGGAAGTTGGGCAGGAAGGGCATGGACTTGCGCTCCGCGGCCGGCAGCGCTTCCACGCTGGGCGGCACAGCGTTGCCGTGGCGCTGGACTAGCCATAGATGAAAGCCGAGCAGCGGCAGGAAGAGCGCGGGCAGCACCACCACGTGCAGCGCGAAGAAGCGCTGGACGGTGAACTCGCCCACCTCCGGGCCACCGCGCAACATGCTGGCAATCGCCGGACCGATCCACGGAATCGCCGCCGGGATCTCCAGCCCGACCTTGGTGGCGAAGTAGCTCAGCTCGTCCATCGGCAGCAGGTAACCGGAGAAGCCGAAGACCGAAGCCAGACCAAGCAGCGCCATGCCGCTCAGCCAGCCGAACTCGCGCGGCTTGCGGTAGGCCTTCATGAAGTAGACCGAGAACATGTGCACCAGGATGGCGAAGATCATCAGGTTGGCCGACCAGGAGTGGGCCGAGCGGATGAGCCAGCCGAAGTGCATTACGAAGGTGATCTGGCGAACGCTCTCGAAGGCTTCCGCGCCGGGCCGGTAGTAGACCAGCAGCAGAACGCCGGTGAAGCATTGCACCAGGAAGAGGAACAGCGAGATGCCGCCCCAGTAATACCAGAACGATTGCGAGTGAACGGGAACCTGCTTGTGGCGGGCGAATGCGGCGAGCTCCGTGAGGCCCAGGCGCTCATCGACCCAACCGTAGACGGATTTCGAAACGGTCTTTGAAGTCATCCTCGATTCCTCTCTGGCTCAGGCGCGCGAGACCTGCACGCCGGTGTCGTTGACAGCCACTTTGAAGAGCTTGAGTGGCTTGGGCGGCGGCCCGCTGACGTTGGCCCCGGTGTAGGGGTTGTAGACGCCGCCGTGGCAGGCGCAGTGGATGCGATCGGCCGCCGGTTCGTACTGCACCGTGCACCCCAGGTGCGTGCAGACCGCTGTCAGCGCAATCCAGCGCCCGTCGGTGTGATGGATCAGCATGGCCGGCGAGGAGCCGAACTTGAACATCAGCACCGATCCGGCAGCCAGCTTCTGCGCGTCCTTCAGCGTCACCTCGGTCACGGCGGTGGCGTTCATCGCCATCTCCGCCGGCGAGGCCAGGTAGCGGTAGATGGGATAGGCCATGGCCACTGTATAGGCCAGTCCGGCGGCGCCGGCAGCGGCCAGGAAGGCCCGCCGCGTGTTCTTCTCGGCCGGTTCCTCCACAATGCGGGGAAGGTTCATCTCTTCGCTCATTTATGCCGCTCCTTCCATCTGTTTTTCCGCCCGCGCCACCACCGAGATCAGCCAGCCCACAACGCCCAGACCGGCCACAAAGAGCACCAGGAAGAGGCCAACCACCCCCCAGTTGGTGACCACCGCGCGATCCCAGACGTCATAGCCCTTCCAGAGCAGCGTCACGTCGCGCACGGCGTCGCGGTAGACCACCAGGCAGATCTCGAGGAGCAGGGCCAACAGAGCCGCGCCCCAGGCCATCCAGCCCGCGGCAATCTTCGCGAAGCCCGCAGCGGCCGCAGCCAGTATGGCCACCGCCACCAGCGCCAGCCATCCGTAGCCGGCCAGGCCGAAGTATTTGTAGAACTCGTAGCCCGCCGGGGGCGCCGCCAGCATCTGCTTGACCGCCGCCGGCTGCACGCTCGCCGCCCACACGCCCGCCGCCAGGTAGACCACGCCGAAGAGCGCGGCCAGCTTGCCGCCCACGCCGGCCATGAAGTTCTTCTCCTCGGCGGTGAAGGTCGACCGCGAGGCCAGGTACACCATCCATAGCCCGCCCAGGAACAGCCCGCCGGCCATCATCATCAGCCAGCGCGGCTCCAGGGTGGGATCGCCGGTGGGCAGATAGATGCCCGCGCCGGAGGCCGAGTACATCTTCTGCCAGGCCTCGGGACGCAGCATCAGCGTCATGTTGGTCGAGAGCAGCCGCGCCACAAAGCCGGCCAGCACCCAGGCGCTCAACCCCGCCCACCAGGCCTGCTTGCCCGCTTCCAGGTTTGCCGAGAAGCGGTAGAGGAGCCGGTAGACCACCATCAGAATGACGATGATCGAGATCCAGTACACCCCGATCAGCACGCTCGAGGTGTACAGTGCGCGGCCGTAAAGCACCTGCGCAAAGAGCAGCGGCGGAACGCCCAGGTTGATGACAAACGTCATGACCACCGTGAGCCGGCGCGCGATGGCCCGCGCGGCGACAAGGGATTGCGGCGAGCCGCGGTAGAGCGAGAACAGAACGGCCAGCAGCAGACCGCCCAGCAGCATCTCCACCGCGACGAAGTGCAATGCCAGCGTGACGATATGGAGCAGCTTCATCAGCCACACCGGCGCGGGCAAGGGAATGGGATCGACAGCAGGAAAGGATGGCATAGGATCCTTGTGAACCCCCTCGGGGATCAGAAGTAGACTAACAGTGTCCAAAATGTCGTAAGTGACACATATCACAGCAGACTGTGAGAGCGCTTTGCATCCGGTTGCGCTTACGTTGACTGCATACTACACCCATCGTCCGTCCCGCGAACAAGCACGATTACCTCGCCCTACCGGCCGCTGGCGCTGCCCTCCGGCCGCGCTCCTCCTTTCGATGGAGCTTGCCCGGTCGCCCCGCCCCGTATACTGGCTCGCATGTCGAGAGTTCTGCGCAACTCCACTCTGCTGGGAGTGCTGGCGGCGGCGATCCCCGCCCTTGCCGCGGCACAAGCCCCAGCCCCCGGCGCTCTTCCCCCGGAGACAGCCACGCAACCGGCCGGCGCCAAACCCGCCGCGCCCACCGGCCACGAGACCAGCGCCCTCCATCCGCCGCAACTCGACCCGCAGCACCGGCCCGTCACCGCCGGCGGCTTTGTCAAGACCGGCGCCATCGTCTTCATCGACGACTCGGAGAAGGCCGGCCTGACCAAATGGACGCACAAGATGGGCGGGCCTGAGAAGAATTACATTGTCGAGACCAAGGGCTCAGGCGTGGGCCTGATCGACTACGACAACTCCGGCTGGCTCTCCATCTACGTGGTCAACGGCTCCACGGTGGACGCCCTGACCGGCAAGGCCACGCCACCCCAAGCCGCGCTCTTCCGCAACAACCACGACGGCACCTTCACCGATGTGGCCGCCCAGGCCGGCCTCACCAACGACCGCTGGGGCACCGGCGTCGCCATCGCCGACTACGACAACGACGGCTGGCCCGACATCTACGTGACCAACGTCGGCAAGAATCGCCTCTACCACAACAACCACGACGGCACCTTTACCGATGTGGCCGAGAAGGCTGGCGTGGCGCTGGGCAACTGGTCGTCGAGCGCCACCTGGGGCGACTACGACGGCTCCGGCCGCCTCAGCCTCTTCGTCGCCGGCTACCTGCACTGGGACTGGAACAACCTGCCCAAGAGCGGCGAGGGCGGCCAGGTGAACGCCTTCTGCACCTTCCGCGGCGAGCAGGTGGCCTGCGGGCCGCGCGGCCTGAAGGGCGAGCCCGACCACCTCTTCCGCAACAACGGCGATGGCACCTTTATTGATGTGAGCGAGAAAGCCGGCGTTGCGGACAAGCCCGGCTACTACGGCCTGGGCGCGCTCTTCGTCGACATCGCCAACCACGGCCGCCCCGACCTGCTGGTCGGCAACGATTCCACGCCCAACTACCTCTACCTGAACAAGGGCGACGGCGCCTTCGAGGACGTCAGCTACGCCTCCGGCTATGCGCTGAACCAGCAGGGCCGCGAGACCGCGTCGATGGGCATCGCCGTGGGCGACTACCAGAACTCGGGGCTGCTGGCCGTCTTCAACACCACCTTCAGCGACGACTACAAGCCCTTCTACCGCAACGAGGGCGACGGCAACTTCACCGACATCAGCGACCAGCTCGGCATCGGAGAAATCTCCGTGCCATTCCTGAGCTGGGGTGACGCCTTTATCGATTACGACAACGACGGCTGGCGGGATCTGCTGATGAGCGACGGCCACGTCTACCCACAGGCCGACAAGTACAACTGGGGTACAAGCTGGGCCGAGCGGCCGATGCTCTTCCATAACATCGCGGGGAAGAAGTTCGAGCCGGTGCCGGCGGTCGAGGGCTCGGGGCTCGCCGTCGTCGTCGCCGGCCGCGGCATGGCCGTGGGCGACCTCTTCAACAACGGCAAGATCGACGCCGTCATCAACGTGATGGACGGCCACCCGGTGCTGCTGCGCAACGTCTCGCCGGACAAGAACCACTGGCTGGAGCTGAAGCTCGTGGGCGGGGCGAAGTCGCCGCGCGACGCCGTCGGCGCCACGGTCTATGTGACCGCCAACGGCATGAAGCAGCGCGGCGACGTGCTCTCCGGCGGCAGCTATCTGTCAACGAACGATCCGCGCCCGCACTTTGGCCTTGGCCAGGCAACGACCGTCGAGGACGTCGAGGTGCACTGGCCCGGCGGCAAGGTGGAGCACTTCACCGTTCCCGGTGTGGACCGCATTGTGACGCTGACGGAGGGGGCGGGCAAGGCAGGGAGTAGGGAGTAGGGAGCAGGGGTCAGGGATCAGGGGTCAGTAGGCGGTCCAACGCGTGCGGCCTTTGTCAAAAGCGAGGCTCTCAGACCTTCAACACGGCCGGCGCCGGGGATGAGGCTCGTCGAGGCGCTCCATCGTAGCGCCCATTGATGGGAGCGCTTGATATCGAATCCGAGAATGAATCCCGAGACGCGCAAGTTTGCATTTTTCAAGGGGCGGGGCCGTGTCTCAGGACCTACCGTTCTTGAGGATCTGAATCTCGCATGCTACTTCGGACCGCTTCCGAATGGACCTGAATACGGCACGAAGTACTTGCCACCGCGCAGCCGTTTTTGCGTTCTGTCGGCTTCCTGGATGACTCGCGTAGCCTCGCTCACTTTTGACTGCCATTCGTGCGCACGCTTCAAACCCTCGGCAATTTGATCTCTCGTCATCCTTTGAGCTAACTGGCTTCGCATATTTCCCGCTGCGTCTATAAACCCAGGCATATAAGAAGGCCAAACCGTGTTTTCTATTGCGAGCGTAGCCCAATTGTATGACTCAACATCGTCCTGAGCCACACCGTCGTGCTCAAACAAGAGCACAGACAAATCAAATTGAGCGTTCGCGTTTCCTTGCTCCGCTGCCTTGCGATCCCATTCAACTGCTTCCACCGGATGCAGCGGATGACCTTTGGCGTGTTTCGTAACATCCGACGGATCTGGACCAAACTGGGCCTTCGTTGACATGGACGCCTGCTCGAATGCATCTCCGTGATCTGCTACCACCCGCTCCCATTTGTCTGACTCTTTTCGATCTACCGACACGCCAAAGCCCCCGTAGTAGATCTTGGCCAGACACATTTCACCGCGAACATCCTTGTTATCGGCGAGTTGCTTGCACAACTGCAATTCGGTCCTGTAGTCCTTGTGGATGTCCGCTTTGACCGATTGCTCGAAGATGTCTTCGACCGCCTGCTGCGATAGCCCGGGAGGATTCGAGGCGTTTGCTTGGCCTTGCGGGACGGCAGCCTTCGGCTGCCGCGTTCCGCAGCTGGTAGCCGTTAAACAGACGGCGAGAATAGCTATCTTCGCACACAGGTCTTGCTTCATGCGCAACATTTTGGCAGAGCGTCGGCAATCGAATCATCCGAAGTCGCATTAGATTTGCTCCCGTAGGGAGCCGCAGATAATAGCCCAGGGTGAAGCGCAGCGCAACCCTGGGTACGATGCGTATCGAAGGGGTCCGCCCTGTAGGGGCGGACAGAAGGGTGGCGTTTCGTTGAACCCCTGACTCGCTTTCTCCCTTCCCTCCGCCCCGACGGGGCGGGTTCTTCTCCGGGACAAACCTCCTCCCAGGCTTTCACCCTAAGGAGGCTCTGAACTATAGCGGTTCCAGAATAGCTATACCCCGAAAGCAATGCTCTCAAGTCGACGCGACCATCAGGGAGCGGCGACCTTGCACAATCTCAGCCAGGGCACACCTATTCTGGAACCGCTATAGTTCAGAGCCTCCTTAGGGTGAAAGCCTGGGAGGAGGTTTGTCCCGGAGAA
>JBAVMZ010000437.1:0-4725 GCA_049690595.1 Occallatibacter sp.
AGCCAGAGGCATGCCGCCGCCGCCAGACCGCCGGCCAGCGGCCCCGCCATGCCGATCTGCGCCCGCTGCCGCCGCGTCACGCCCGCCATTCCATCCATGCCGCCACCGGCGCCCCAGCGTACGTAGGCGCCGAAGCCAGGGACAAACATCGGCAACTCGGCCTTGAATCCCCGCCGCCGGATGTCGACGAAATGACCCAGCTCGTGGATGAATATCGACAGTAGCAGGCCCACCCCGAAGCGCCAGCCGTAAAGGACGACGTACAGCCACAGAGACGAGAAGAACCCGAAGAGGAACTTGAGCTTGAAGATGGCCAGGAAGATCGTCTTGCCCTTGGCCAGAAGAATCAGAATCGGCGCCAGCGGTCCGAAGCGGCGTGCCCACGCGTGACTGGGGCCGGCTGGCTCCCCATCGGACCCCCGCGCTGCCTCCAGCATCTGAATCCGCCCCCGCACCCACGCCGCCTGCTTCGAATCGTGAGGCAGCAGGGCCAGCGCGCGGTTCCAGAGCTCGCGAGCCTGGGGCGGGTCGGTGGACTCAAGCTCGCGGGCCTGCCGGGTCAGCGCCTCCAGCTCGCCAGCGCGCACCAGCGCGTGGCAGGCAGGGCAGGCCAGCGCTCCCAGCGCCAGAGGGCCGCCGCAGTTGCCGCACTGCGTGGGTACGATTTGATCCGAATCCGGCAAGCGTCCTCGATCCTCACGCGCTCAGACTGTAGGGACCGTCGACCTCGATCGGCTTGGCCGCGGTCATGCGGAAGGCAATGCGCAAGCCCACGAAGAGAATCACCAGTCCAATCAATCCGTGGACCGGGTCCGCCAGCTCAAGGAAGGGCGAAGCGATGCCCAGTAGCGCGAGATAGAGCAGGGCTGGCCCAAGCCCCTTCGCCGGCGCGCCCGATTCCTTCCCGTCGTCCGGCGCCTGCTCCGCATCGCTGCCGGCGCCCTGCTGCCTCACGGTCGCCGAGGTCTTGTGGCTGGGGCTTTCCTTCATCGCAACGTGAATCCAGATGGGCACGGCCGCCAGCGAGATCGCGGCATAGGTCAGCACCACCGCCGCAATCTGGTAGCGCAGTCCACCCATCCCCTTCGAGCCGGCCTGCATCGCCTTGGCCACCATCCAGCCCACGGCCAGCGCCACGTAGCCGATGTAGAAGTTGGTCACGATGGTGAAGCCGGCGTAGAGGATGAGCCCGGCGAGCGCCGCGCCGGCGCCGAAGAGCAGCGCGCGCACGAAGGCCACGTGACTGTCCGTGGGCTGGCCGTCCCTGGCCTGCTGGGCGCATGCGGCGCAGGCCATCAGCGTATTCAACCGGTAGTAGTCGCCGGCCAGCAGATTCTGGCAGAACTGGCACCGCTCCGAGCCGGGAATGTGGGCGTACTCCGCCGTGGAAAACTGGGGAACCTGAGAAGCTCCCGCCGCTTCAGGGGTAGAACTCTCCATGTCGGCCATATTCCAAGGAGGTTAGCACAGACCCGGTTGGTGTTTCATGGACGGGATGGAAAGAGAAGCTGAGTTTCAGTTGTTTGCCTCGCGGCAGGGTGGCGGCGAACTGCCCGGCGCAGCTGAATCGAGAAGATTCGCCGCATGTTCGCCTTGCCGTGCTAGAATCCCCGCATGGACTTCCAGCTCGTCACCCCCTACAAGCCGCGCGGAGACCAGCCCCGCGCCATCGACGAGCTCGTCCAGGGCCTCGCCGCCGGCGAGAAGCACCAGGTCTTGCTCGGCGTCACCGGCTCGGGCAAGACCTTCACCATGGCCAAGGTCATCGAGCACTCGCAGCGGCCGGCCCTGATCCTGGCGCACAACAAGACCCTGGCCGCGCAGCTCTATCACGAGTTCAAGCAGTTCTTCCCCTCGAACGCGGTCGAGTACTTCGTCAGCTACTACGACTACTACCAGCCCGAGGCCTACATCCCCGCCGGCGACCTTTACATCGAGAAGGAAGCCACGGTGAACGAGGAGCTGGACAAGCTGCGCCTCTCGGCCACGCGCTCCCTCTTCGAGCGCCGCGACGCCATCATCGTCAGCTCGGTCTCGTGCATCTACGGCCTGGGCTCGCCCGAGGCCTACTACGGCATGTTGCTGCTGCTCGAAAAAGGCCAGCGCATCAGCCGCAAGGACATCACCCGCCGCCTGGTCGAAATCCTCTACGAGCGCAACGACACCGATTTCCGCCGCGGCGCCTTTCGCGTCCGCGGCGACATTATCGAGGTCTTTCCCACCTACGACGAGTCCGCCTACCGCATCGAAATGTTCGGCGACGAGATCGAATCGCTCTCGCAGATCGACCCGCTCTTCGGCACCGTCAAGCAGAAGTACGCCCGCCTGCCCATCTACCCCAAGAGCCATTACGTGGTCCAGCCCGAGCGCAAGGCCGAGGCCATCGACTCCATCACCGCGGAGCTGAACGAGTGGGTGGCCCAGCTCGAGGCCGAGGGGCGCATGGTCGAGGCGCAGCGCGTCCATCAGCGCACCCGCTTCGACCTCGAGATGATCAAGTCGATGGGCTACTGCCACGGCATCGAGAACTACTCGCGGCACTTCTCCGGCCGCCTGCCCGGCGAAGCCCCGCCCACGCTGCTCGACTACTTCCCCCGCGACTTCCTGCTCTTCGTGGACGAGAGTCACGCCACCATTCCGCAGGTCCACGGGATGTGGTTCGGCGACCGCAGCCGCAAACAAAATCTCGTTGACTACGGCTTCCGCCTGCCCAGCGCCATGGACAACCGCCCGCTCAAGTTCGAGGAATTCGAGAACCGCGTGCACCAAACCATCTACGTTTCGGCCACTCCGGGGCCGTACGAGCTGACGCGCTCGGCCGGTGTGGTGGTCGAGCAGGTCATCCGGCCCACCGGCCTGGTCGATCCCGAGGTCGAGATCCGCCCGGTGAAAGGCCAGATCGACGACCTGCTGGCCGAGATTCGCACTCGCGCCGAGCGCGGCGAGCGGGTGCTGGTCACCACGCTGACCAAGCGAATGGCCGAGGACCTGGCCGGCTACTACACCGAGGTGGGCGTGCGCTGCCGCTACATGCACTCGGAGATCGAGACCCTCGAGCGCGTGCGCCTGCTGGCCGGGCTGCGCAAGGGCGAGTTCGACGTCCTCATCGGCATCAACCTGCTGCGCGAGGGCCTCGATCTGCCCGAAGTCTCGCTCGTCGCCATCCTCGACGCCGACAAGGAAGGCTTCCTGCGCTCCGCCGGCTCGCTCATCCAGACCATGGGCCGTGCCGCGCGCCACATCGAGGGCCGCGCCATCCTCTACGCCGACCGCATGACCGACTCCATGAAGCGCGCCATCGGCGAGACCGATCGCCGCCGCGCCATTCAGCGCGCCTACAACGAGGAGCACGGCATCGTGCCGCGGTCCATCGTCAGCGCCATCGAAATGGGCCTCGCCGCAATCCTCAAGGCCGAGTACGGCGACGTGGAAGAGCCAGAGACCGCCGCTGTAACCGAATTCGCCTCGCAGGCCGAGCTCGACGCCCACATCGCCAAACTCGAAACCGAGATGCGCGAGGCCGCCAAGAGGTTCGAGTTCGAGCGCGCCGCCCGCCTGCGCGACTCAATCAAGGAACTGCGCGACAAGGAGTTTCTCTTTAGCTAGTGTCCCTGACCGTAGGAATTTGTACCAATGCTGGGTGCCCCAGGTCCCCCGGCTTCATCGGGGACCTGGGAAAGCACGAACCCCAACAGGCCTCTTCTGACCCAGCACGAAAGACCGAGGGAAGCGAAACCCCATTCCGGAAACCTGTCTGGCCCCGCCCAGTCTCACAAAGGGGCTAGATTGGCCGCCTCTCCGGGCAACCAGCCGCCCCGCTTGCTCATCCGAGCTAGACAGCAAGTTGACGCCGCGCGGCATGGCAGAGCGCGGCAGGGTTCTGGTCTCATGATGACAATCCTATTGGTGGAGAACGATCCCCTCCACGCCATTCTGCGCAAGGCCATCCTGGAGAGGCAGTTCGGCCAGGTCGAACGGGTGACCGACGCCACCGAGGCTCTGTGCCTGGTCGAGCAGCCGCAGTTTGCCTGCGACCTGGGGCTGGTGGTCTGCGGCCCGCAGAGACCTGGCTTCGGCGGCCCGGCCTTTGTCACCGAGTTGCACGCCCGGATACCGCGGCTGCCGGTGCTCGTGCTGGGCGGAGCGGCCGAGCAGGCAAACGACTACGCCGGCCCGGCGGTCCGTTTTCTCCCCGGGCCAGTGGAGGAAGACGAGATTCTCGACGCAGCTGGCCACTTGCTGGCAGAGGCCGCGGGCGTGGTGGCCTGAACCCCGGCGCTGCGCCCTCTTGCGGGCGGCTCCGCTTACTCGGCGCCCAGCTCGCGCAGGATGGCCACCGAGGCCGAGGCGCCGACGCGGTTGGCGCCGGCTTCGAGCAGCGCCCTCACGTCCGCGAGCGTCCGGATGCCTCCGGCGGCCTTGATCCCGCAGCGGTTGCCGGCCACACCGCGCATCAGGGCCACGTCCGCCACAGTCGCGCCGCTGGATGCAAAGCCGGTCGAGGTCTTGATGAAGTCCGCGCCCGCCTGGATGGCAATCTCGGAGGCGCGCAGCTTCTCTTCCACGTTCAGCAGTGCGTTCTCCAGAATCACCTTCAGCAGCGCGCCGTGGTGATGGGCCGCCGTGACCACGGAGTGGATGGTGCGCTCCACGGCGTGGTGGCTGCCGCTCTTGAGCAGGCCGATGGGCAGGACCATATCCAGCTCGCTCACGCCCATGCGGGTC
>JBAVMZ010000438.1:0-7385 GCA_049690595.1 Occallatibacter sp.
GGCGATGACAGCGACTCGCCCTTTTCGGTCAGCGTCGGCGAAGTCTACGATGGCCCGCTTGACCTGCTGCTGACGCTGATCCGCAAGCAGGACATCGACATCTACGACATTCCCATCGCGCAGATCACGGCGCAGTTCCTGGCCTACGTCAACCGCCTGCGCGCCTCGGACGTGGACGTGGCCGGCGAGTTCATTTACATGGCCTCGCTGTTGATCCACATCAAGTCGAAGATGCTGCTGCCGCGCGCGCCCTCCGGCCCGGAAGAGCAGGCCGAGGACCCGCGCCGCGAGCTGGTGGAGCGGCTGCTTGAGCACGAGCGCTTCAAGAATGCCGCCCAGATGCTCCAGCAGAAGCAGATGCTCGAGGCCGCCAGTTGGACCAACCCCGGCTCGCGCGAGTTCAAGAACGACGAGGGTGCGGAGGCGGAGGTCGCCGCCGACACCGTGGACCTGGTGCGCGTCTTCAGCAACGTGCTCGACCGCGCCCGCAAGCGGCCGGTGATCGATGTCAACGAAGACGCCGTGACCGTCGGACAGATGATCCAGTACCTCACCCGCCGGCTGACCATGGAAGACAAGCCGGTGGCGTTGCGCCGCCTGCTTGCGCACACCCGCTCGGAGCGCGCCCTGATTGCCATGTTCCTCGCCCTGCTGGAGCTGGTCAGGCTGCAGGCCATCCTGCTGCGCCAGGACCGCGCCTTCGGCGAGATCTTCATCAAGAAGAACACCGGCTTCGAGGCCCTGTTGAACGAAGGGACGCTGCAGGCGCGCGACGACTGGCGGTGAAGGTCAGAACGGTTCGAGGGTCTACGGCCAACAACCTCGAAGTCAGGTCACTGGGCGCAGGGACAAGATCGCCCCAGGGGGTTCGCGCCCGGCTTGCGGGGATGAGCTGCGCGTCCGGGAAGCGAGAGCTGAGCCGGGCTTCAGGATTCCTCGGCAGGCGCGGGAACCGGGCGGAAGAGCCAGAGATTCAGCAGGACGAAGAGCAGGGCGCCGACGGCAAACTTGAGCGCGACGGGGGCGGCGGAGGGGGAGAAGAAGCCCTCCAGGCACCCGGCCACGACCAGCAGCGGAATGGTGCCGGCCACCAGGCGCGTGGCCTCCAGGCCGCCGCGGGCGATCGAGTCCTTCCAGCGCAGGTTGCCGGGGAAGAGCATGGCGTGGGCCAGGCGGAAGCCGGCGCCGCCGGCGATGACGATCGAGGGCAACTCGAGCGAGCCGTGGGGCGCGACGAAGCTCCACAACTGCAGGCTCATCGCGTAGTGGTGGCAGGCGGCGCCGACGACGCCGAGTTCCATCCCGTTATAGAAAAGCAACAGGAAGGTATACAGCCCAAAGGTAATGCCGCCGGCGAAGGTCATGAAGCTGACCGAGAGGTTGTTGGTCATGATGAAGCTGGTGGCTTGCGGGGCAACGCTGACCACCGAGTGCGTCCACATCTCGTGCCGCTCCATGGTGGCGATCATGCCCGGGCCGAGGAAGTGGCGCATGAACTCCGGGCGGGCCAGGGTGAGCGCGGCGCCAAACAGGCCCCAGCCGGCCGTCACCAGCAGCGAGGCGGCCACATAGCCGATCTGACGCTGAAAGATTCGCGGGTAGTCGTCGCGCAGAAAACGGAAGAGGCTCTGGAGATTGGTCTTGCGGCCGGAGTAAATGATATGGTGGGCGCGAGCGAGCAATTGATTGACGTGCAGCGCCCAGGAGCGGGCCGTCGAGTCCTGGCGCAGCACGGAGAGGTCGGCGGCGATCTGGCGGTAGAGCAGCGCCATCTCCTCGAGCTCGTCGCGGCTCAGTTGGGCGAGCCCGCTCTGGCCGGCCTGTGCCAGCAGCGCGGAGAGCCGGTCCCAGTGCGGGCGGCGCTTCTGAATCCACTGGTTGGAGAGGATCTGGGCCATGGACGCGAATCTTGACCAGCTTAGCATCGATACGCCGGAACTGGTGGACATTGAGCTGCCGCTGGCCGGAATCGGCAGCCGTTTCATCGCCCTGCTCGTGGACTACCTGATCTGGGTGGCGGTCTACATTGTGGCCGTGATCGCCCTGTCGTACGTGCTTCCGGCGATTCACGCCTTCTCCCGGCTCTCGGAAAAGTGGACGATCGCGCTGATTCTCTTCGTCACCTTCCTCTTCAACTGGGGCTACTTCACCCTCTTCGAGGCCTTCTGGAACGGGCGGACGCCGGGCAAGCGGGTGGCCAGGATCCGGGTGATCCAGCGCTCCGGCCGGGCCATCGGCCTGATCGAATCCATGGCCCGCAATCTGGTGCGGTACATCGACCAGCTTCCCTTCTTCTATGCGGTGGGGATCATTGCGATGTTTGTCACCCGGCAGCACCAGCGGTTGGGCGACCTGGCCGCCGGGACGCTGGTCGTTCGCGAGAAGGAAGAAGCGGCCCCGCTGTGGGGCGATCGCGGCGCGCGGACCTTCACGGCGCAGATCTTCGCTCCGGTGACGGCGCCACCCGAGCCGCAGGACACGCTCTCGCTGCCGGCGACCGGGATTGCGCGGCTGACGGCCAGCGACCTGGAGGTGCTGGAGAGCTTCTTTCAGCGGCGGCTGGACATGAGCCTTTCGACGCGGGAGATGCTGGCCGGCCGGATTGCCCGAGCGATCCAGGCCAAATCGGGGCTGGAGCCACCGGCGGGGGCCAGCATCGAGACCTTCCTGGAGGCCGTCGGCCGGCAACTGCGGGACCAGGCGCGGATGCACTGAGGCGCTTTTCGGGCGCGGACACTCCGAAGAGCCCGGCAAAAGGCCGGGCAGCGAGGCACTTTCGAGTGAGACGGGAGCCTCTTTCGAGGCGCCTGCCATTCCGGAGTCGGGCATTCCGTTTCGGACGTGTGCGCTCCGATGGGAGACGCCGCCGTTAAATCGTTGATAAAGAAATGCTTCGTCGGCGCACGGTGCCCGGCGCGCGGGCACTGCGGTTGCCCGCAGTGGCGCCCCGCTACTTTCTTTCTTGACAATCGTGCTCGGAAGGGGGTTTAATGTGCGCGGCCTAGTGCAGAGGGTCCTCTGCTCACTGAACTTAAACGTTTGAGCACTGGAATTCCAAAAAGTGGAGAATTGAAAAATCGATATTCCACCGCACGGAGAAATCGGGTGCTTTCAGGGCCCGGGTGAGATCTGGAAGAGCGCCCCGGAAACCGAAGACCCAGGCCAAAAGATTGCCGGACCAAGAGGAGCAGCCGGCATGATGCAGAACGACGAAAAACCCCGCAGCCGGCTCAGAGTGGATGCCGGCAGCAGGCCCCGGGAAAGCAACCCGGGGTTGGCATGAAGGCGGACGGAAGCGGAAGGGTGGATTGGAAGGTAAATGGATTTTCTTCTTGACAATTCTCGTTCCGCGCGAATTAAATGGCTCGGTCGCAGTTCAGGACCCTCTGGTAAATCGATGTATTTGAACAGAGCATGTTCAGGTATTCCGCAACTGCCGCGGAACCCCGTGCAAACGGGTGATTCCGGGGCAGCTATGTGTGTCTGGGGCGCGGCGCAAGCGGCCTCCCGGGCAGACCGTGCGGCGATTGGCCAGCGGGGTCAGCCCGATCGGGAACATGATGCGCACCATCCGGCTTCATCGCGCCTGCCAGACGGGGAAGCGACAGCACCACGAATCAAAAGCAGCACAAACTTTCAAAAGGAAGGTCACATGAGACAAGCGAAGTACAGGTTCTTCCTGTTGCCGTTGTTCTTCGTGCTGGCGTGCGTGGGACTCTACGCGCAGGCCAACTCGGAGCTCACCGGTATCGTCACAGACCAGACGGGAGCGGTCGTCGCAGGCGCGAAGATCGTCCTCACCGATCCGGCCACTGGCGCAACTCACACGACCGTTAGCGGTGCCACCGGCCTGTACGACATCAACGGCCTCAACCCCGCCAACTACAACATGAAGGTCTCGGCAAAGGGCTTCGAAGCCTATGCCCAGAACGGCATTCCGGTCAACGTCTCGCAGACAATGCGCGTGGACGTCAAGCTCACAGTCGGCGCCGAAACGCAGACGATTACCGTCGAGGCCGATGCGCTGGCCGTGCAGGCTGACTCGAACGTGGTCAGCACGCTGATCAGCTCCGAGCAGATCAGCGAAATCGCCACCGAGAACCGCAACTTCGCGGCTCTGGCCGCCCTGGGTCTCGGCGTCAGCTCCGCCCTGCCGGACAGCAACACCCCCGGCTCGGTGGGTTCCAACTTCTCCATCAGCGTCAACGGCCTGCGCCAGAACCACAACATCTGGCTGATCGACGGCGGCGAGTCGGATGACCGCGGCGGTGCCGGCGGCATGCAGATTCAGCCTTCGCAGGACGCCATCGCCGAGTTCACCACGATGGGCTCCAACTATCCTCCGGATTACGGCATCTCCTCCGGCGCCACCTTCAGCCTGTCGCTCAAGAGCGGCACGCAGAAGTTCCACGGCACCCTGTGGGAAGAGAACCGCAACACCGACTACGACGCCAACACCTACTTCAACAAGCTGTCCAAGAACGCCCGCCCCGCCGTGCACTACAACATCTACGGATGGAACGTGGGCGGCCCGGTCTTCATTCCCAAGAC
Organism: Occallatibacter sp.; assembly: GCA_049690595.1. Lineage (GTDB taxonomy): Bacteria > Acidobacteriota > Terriglobia > Terriglobales > Acidobacteriaceae > Telmatobacter. Next base: position 4,552 of record JBAVMZ010000438.1, read on the forward strand.
CTACAACACCAACAAGCAGAAGACCTTCTTTTTCTGGAACGAGGAATGGCGCAAGACCGTCAACCTGGCATCCAGCAACAACGCCACCCTCGATCCGGCGGACTACCCGAAGGATTTGAACACCGACCTGCCCTACGTCTCGCCGCTCGGCCAGGGCGTGAACCTGGTGGTTCCAAACGTTCCGCTCACTTCGGATTACTACGTGAACCACCTGGCGCCGCTCGGCCTCACCCCTGGGCAGCCCTTCCCGAACAACACCATTCCGCATCAGCTGTACGACGCGAACTTCTTCGCCTACATGCAGGCTGGTGTTTTCCCCAAGCCGAACATCTCCGGACAGGACAGAAACATCGCCAGCGCCTCGCTGCCCTTCAAGGTCCGCGACGATGTGGTCCGTATCGACCACAAGTTCAACGACAAGTGGGCCATCCTCGGCCACTACATCGGCGACACCGAGACGCAGGGCTTTGCGGCTCCGGAGCTGGGCTGGTGCTGGTGCAACTACAACACGCTGGGCAGCAGCCTCTCCTCCCCGTCCCACAGCGCCGCCATCAAGATCAGCGGCACCATCAATCCCAACCTGCTGGTTGAAGCCAGCATCAACTACGACGGCAACCAGATCGACATCACCCCCAGCGCGAACAGCTACAAGCCCGCCAGCTGGTCGGTCGCTCCCGTGGTCTCGGCCTATGCCATCACCCGCAAGGTCTTCCCTGGCATCTCCTTCAACCAGCCCTATTGGGTAGGCGAAGACACGGCCACCGAGCCCTACCACAATGCCGCTCAGGACTACGAGCCCAAGGTGGACGTTTCCTACACCGTGGGCCGTCATGCCATGAAGTACGGCTTCAGCTACAACCGCTACACCAAGAACCAGATGCTCTACGGCGACGAGCAGGGCAACTACGGCACCGGCGGAAAGTCCAACGACAGCATCATGGACGCGCTGATGGGCATCCCCACCAGCTATAGCCAGGCGCAAGGCGCTCCCATCCGCCACTACGTCAACCAGACTCCCTCGGCCTATATCCAGGACAACTGGCACGTCACCCCGCGCCTCAGCTTGCAGCTCGGCTTCCGCTACGACGCCCTGCCGCACGCCTGGGAGCGCAACAACTACATCGGAAACTTCGATTCCGACAGCTACGTCGCTAACGAGGCTCCCGTTTGGGTCGGCACCTCCGGCGCCATCGACCCGTCCAGCCCGGATCTCTACACCTTCAACGGCATCCCGTCGTACATCAACGGCACCGGCCTGGCGGGCCAGAACCACTTCCCGCGCGGCGCCGTCAAAAACGACTACAAGACCTATCAACCTCGCGTCGGCTTCTCTGAGGACCTCTTCGGCAACGGCAGGACCGTTCTCCGCGGTGGCTTCGGAACCTTCTTCGAGCGCATCCAGGGCAACGATATCTACGGCGTCGCCACCAGCGCACCGTTCGATCCTGCTCTCAGCCTCGGCAACGTCTACTACAGCAACCCCGGAAAGGCCTGGGACACGGGCGTTCAGTTGACCCCGAACCAGCTCATCTTTGCCGGCGGCGCCAACAACATGGCCCGGGACTACCGCGCGCCCGCAACGGCGCAGTACAGCCTCGGCGTGCAGCATGAACTGTCGCCTTCCGTCATCTGGGTTGTCCAGTACGTGGGCAACATGGAATGGCATCAGAGCATTCAGCGGCAAATCAACAACGCGGACCCGAACAATCCGGCGGTCACGCCCCATTTGCGCTGCATCTTCGGCGACGGCAACAACAACTACGCGGGCGACACCACTTGCAACACCACCCTGACCAACCCCGGCGGCGGCGGCGCCTTCCGCAAGTACCCCGGCTACACCGGCATTACCCAGGACGAAAACACCACCAACGGCAACTACAACGGATTCCAGACCGGCGTCCGTGTGCAGAACCGTTGGGGCCTGAGCGGCGAAATCGATTACACGTGGTCGCACGAAATCGATATCACCAGCGGCGACATCAGCGGCGTCAGCAACCCCTGGTACCTGAAGTACGACAAGGGTTCGGGCTCCTATGACCGTCGTCAGATGCTCAGCGCCAACTACATCTACAAGCTGCCCTTCCTCAACAAGGGCACCGACCTCCTCCACTCCCTCGCGGGCGGATGGGAGATCGCCGGAACCATCATCGACGAGACCGGCGTTCCCACAGCGCCGGGCGAATCGCTCAACTACGACCCGGTCGGCCTTCAGGGCGGTTACACTGTCCGTCCCAACGAGACCGGCAAGACCAGATATCCCAAGAAGTTCGGCCAGTGGTTCGATACCACTCAGTTCACCAACCCGGTTCCCTTCTGGCTCGGCGGGCCCAACCAGGGCTTCGGCAACTCCGGCAAGGACTCCATCGTCGGACCCAAACGCGTCAACTTCACGACTTCGCTCTATAAGTCGTTCCCCATCAAGGAATTTGCGCACTTCGAACTGCGCTTCGAGTCCTTCAACACCTTCAACCACACCGAATACAACAACATCAGCACCAGCCTCGGGAGCGGCAACTACGGCCAGGTCACGAGCACGTGGGATCCCCGCGCGCTCGAGCTGGGCGGCAAGTTCGTCTTCTAACGATCAACCCTCAACCGGGGCGCGGCAGGCAACCCCTGCTGCGCCCCTTTTCTGTTTGGCCACGAATTGTCCGCGGGCACGCCCAGGAGAGAGAATCAACCAAGGCCCATGCGGCTCAGCTTTGTTGCCGCGCATCCGGCTGGATGCGGCGGAGAGATGAGAAGGAATGCACGTGAGACGGGACGCACTCTTGTGGGGTTTTCTGGCGCTGGCAATTCCGGCAACCGGCTTTTGCCAGACGGCGGTGGCTCCC
>JBAVMZ010000439.1:0-22661 GCA_049690595.1 Occallatibacter sp.
TCGTATACACCTCGGTCACGCCGGCCCGCCGGATGTTCTCGCGCTCGGCAGCGTCGATGTCGCGCACGCCCACGAGCACTGTGTTCTCCGGAGCGATCTTGGGCGAGTAGCCGAAGATGGAGCCGAGCAGGTCCGGTCCCAGGCCGAGCAGCGCCGCCAGCGGCATCCCGTGGACGTTGCCCGAGGGCGAGGTCTCCGGCGTGTTGATGTCGGAGTGGGCGTCGATCCAGACCACGCCGATGCGCTCGCCGCGCCGCCTGTAGAAGTGCGAGACACCCGAGACCGAGCCGGCGGCGAGCGAGTGGTCGCCGCCCAGCACCAGCGGGGTGATGCCCTCTTCGAGGGTCTTGACCACGGCCTCCGCGGTGCGGGTGCAGGTCTCGGCGATCTGTTTCAGGTAGCGGGCATTCTCGTTGCCCAGCGCCTGGGTCTCGGCAATCTCCACGCGGATGTTGCCGCCGTCGATGACCTGGTGGCCGAGGGCCTCCAGGCGGGGCGCCAGGCCGGCCACGCGCATGGCCGATGGACCCATGTCGACGCCCCGGCGGCTGGCGCCCATGTCCAGGGGAACACCGAGGACGCGAATGCGGCGGGTAGGCAGAGACTGGGTCCCGCTGTGAAAGGAGGGCAACGCGGATTCAGGCAGATTCGACATCGAACAGACTCCAGCCGCCGGTCGATTGCGGATTGCTCCCGGCGGCCGCTGGCGGAAACCGGCTCAGCTGGGCTACCTTCACCTCCGGCGGAGACGAGGGTAAGAATCGGGCGCGATTCGCCCCGAAAGCCTATTAAATCAGATTTGAGACGGCGTAAGATTGAGACGAAGTCAATCATGCAGGTTTCTCCTTTGGGCCAGGCGCTTGCGCCTTCGTTGTGATGCGGATACCGGCGGCGGCCGATAGAGGATGAAGTAGTCCTGCGCGGAGCGTCGCCGAGATGTGTGGCTGGCAAACAGGTCGGGCTGTGGGTGCGATGCTGCTTGCCGCAGCGCTGGCCCTTCCCGGCGCCGCAGCCGGACCCACGCCACTGACCAGCCTCAGCCAGATTCACCTGCTCACCAATGCGCAGGCAAGCCAGCGCCTGCCGGTTGCGTTCGAGGCCACGGTCACCTACGACCGGAGCTTCGAGGGGACGATCTTCGTGGAAGATGCCGGCGCGGCGATATACGTTCAGCCGGCCCAGGGGACGGTTCTGGCGCCTGGCGACCGGATACTGATCCAGGGCACTACGCACGCGAGCTTCCGCCCCTATGTCAACGCCACCAGCATCCGATTTCTGCGCCATGGGAGCCTTCCCATTCCGATTCCGGCCACCTTCCGCCTGATGGTGCAGGCCGAACTGGACTGCCACTTTGTGACGGTGCGCGGGCAGGTGCGTCTGGCGCAGATGGTTCTGAGCAGTGGCCGTCCGGTCACCGATCTGCAACTTCTGATGGACGGGGGCTATGCCGAGGTGACCATCGACAGCGGCGAACCAGCGCACCTCGATGGCCTGCTTGACGCCGAAGTGGAGATCACCGGCGCCGAGTCCGGGCAATTCGACGGGAAAATGCAGCAGACGGGCATCCTGCTCCACACCCAGTCGTTCGATCAGGTCAAAATCCTGCACAGGGCGGTGGTCGATCCCTGGGCGCTACCCCTGACCCCGATGGGCGAGGTGCTGACTGCCTTTGACCACGCGGATCGCAGCCAGCGGGTGCGTGTGGAAGGGACGCTGACCTACTACCAGCCTGCATCGATGGCCGTGCTGCAGGACCGCGACCGCAGCATCCGCGTGCTGACGCCGGAGATCACCCCGCTGCGGGTGGGCGACTTGGCCGAAGCAACGGGCATCCCCTTCGTCGACAACGGATTCCTGACCCTCAAGCTGGGCACCATTCGCAGCAAGGGCGCGGCCCAGGCAGTCGTCCCGAACCCCTCCGATTGGGATGGCCTGGCCAGTGGCAAGCATGCATTCGACCTGGTTTCCATTGAAGGCAAGGTCATCACGCAAGTGCGCGAACACGCGCAGGACGTGTACATGATTGAGAGCAGCGGGCATTTGTTTCCCGTTTCGCTGCGCCATCCGTTTGTTTATGTGCCGGACACCTCCCAGGAGCCGCCTCCCCTGGCCGTGATCCCGCCCGGAAGCCGGGTCCGCGTCACGGGTGTGGTGCTGATGGATAATGGAAATCCCTTTGCCGGCGCAGTTGCCTTTGGCATCCTGCTGCGCACGGCGGCCGATGTGCAAGTGGTCGAGCGGCCAAGTTGGTGGACAGTGCAGCACCTGGCTTACCTGGCAACCATCCTGCTGGGGTTGCTGCTGGCCGGCCTGGGCTGGGTGTGGATCCTGGACCGCAAGGTGCGCCGCCAGACCGCGGCGCTGACCGCAAGCATCGCGTCGGAGGCGGCCCTGACGCAGCAAAACGCCGAACTCGAACGCAGGCGCGGCTTGATTCTGGAGCAGATCAGCCTGCGCGAACCCCTGGGCTCCACGCTGGGGCACATCGCCGAATTCGTGACCTCGCGCCTGAATGGCATCCCTAGCTGGTTTGAACTCAGTGACGGAGCCTGCTACGGAGACCGGCCGGCAAACGCCGACGACCTGCAGGTTCTTGAGGCCGAGATCCCTGCGCGCTCGGGCCAGCGGCTCGGCTCCCTGATGGTCGCACTCCCGCAGGGAGAGGAAAGCACCGTACTGCACCACGAAGGGCTGACGAACGGAACCCGCCTGGCCAAGCTGGCCATCGAAACCCGCGCGCTCTATTCCGACCTGGTCCACCGCTCCGAGTTTGACCTACTCACCGACGTGCCCAATCGCTTTGCGCTCGAGAAGCACATGGAGGCGATGATCGAGGAGGCGCGCAGCAGTTCGTCCCTGCTGGGGTTGATCTACATCGACCTGGACGAATTCAAGCAGGTGAACGATCTCTACGGACACCACATCGGCGACCTCTATCTCCAGGAGGCGGCGCTGCGCATGAAGCGGCAATTGCGCTCGATGGACGTGCTGGCGCGGCTGGGTGGCGACGAGTTTGCGGTGCTTGTGCCGGCGGTGCGCGACCGCGCGCGGTTGGAGGAGATTGCCATGCGGTTGGAGCGCAGCTTCGATGCGGCGCTCAAGGTGGACCAGTTCTCGCTGCAGGGGTCGGCCAGCTTTGGCGTGGCGCTCTACCCCGAGGACGGCGCTTCCTCCGACACGCTTCTTTCCGCCGCCGACGCCGCCATGTACCGCACCAAGCGCGGCAAGCGCGCCAACGGCGAAACTCCGCAGGCCGCGCCGCCCGCCGGCGCCGTCGGCGAAGAGGCCTGAGGGTACAAATTCAACGCACGTGCAGCTGCGAGATGACCGCCTTGCCGCGGACAAGCTCGGCCTTGCGCCAGCCGCTCTTCTCGTTCAGCGCAACCCAGCGGCGCTCCTCGCTGCGGTAGTGCCAGTCCTTGTCGAGCTGGAAGTAGATGAGCATGCCGCTCGACTCCAGGATGTTGAGAATGCTGTTGTCGTGCGAGTTGCGCTCGTCGTGGTCGGTGGTGGCGCTCTGGCCCATCTCGGAGTAGATCTCGTTCAGCTCGAAAAGGAGCGCATTCACCTGCTCGTCCATCGATTCCGCGTTCAGGCCGATGCGGCGCGCCTCGCGCAGGGTGATGGGATAGCTGTGCGAGGGATAGCCCGAGTTTAGTTCGTCGCTGATGCGCTTGGCCTTGGTCATGTCGTCGATATGGTAAGAGAGGATCTCCTCGCAGATGCGCGTGGAGAGCGCGCTGGATCGGTCGACCGCGCCGATGACCAGCGGATGGACATAGGGGAACAGAGCCTGGTAAGGGTTGTCCGTGGAGCCCTTGGACTGCTCGCTCCAGAGGCGGATGACGCGAAGCAGCTCGTCGTTGCTTACGCTGACGCGGTCGTTGTCGCGATCGATGGGCGACAGATCGTGGGTCAGCGAGGTATCGACCGCGGAGAGATGCGCCAGCGGGCCCATGATGATGCGGTCCGCGCCCAGAGCCAGCATGGTGGCGGCCGACTGGCACTCGAGCGGGGCAAGCACGGTGAGGTGCTTCACGTAGCGGCGCAGCAGGTTGATCATGCGCAGCGAGGCCTGGCCGGAGCCGCCGTCGCTCTTGACGAAGAGCGAGAGCCGGTCGAGCGGGCCGGTGTTGCGCAGAAGGGCATAGAGGCCGATCACGTCGTTCTGGCAGATCGAGCCCTTGGTCGAATTCCAATAAGTGAAAACCGGCTCGCCCAGCGTGGTCGAGAGTTTCTCCATCAGGGGCTGCGTCTTCTGCATCAGCACCGGCGGGTGAACGGTCTTGGGGCGGGGCGGAGGGGCGGGTGAAGCGGACTTCTTTGGCATAGGGTGCGAGCCGGTAGCGCAGGCTCGGTCCGGCCATCTTAGCAAAGCAGGCAGAGAGGGGGCAAAAGCAGCAGGCCCGGCGCAATGCCGGGCCCACTGGTTGAACAAGGTTGAGCTGCGCGATTACTCGGCCGCCATCTCCTCGGCTTCGCCTTCCTGGCGCATGAGCTCCAGTTCGCGCTCCTCGGCTTCCTTCTCGGCGGTGACTTCCTGCTGCACGCGCGCCGCCGCCTCTTCGAGCTCGGGCGAGAGCTGCACGTTGCGGTAGTACTCCAGACCCGTGCCCGCGGGGATCAGGCGTCCCACGATCACGTTCTCCTTCAGGCCGCGCAGATTGTCGATGGCGCCGTTGATCGAGGCCTCGGTGAGCACGCGCGTGGTCTCCTGGAAGCTGGCCGCGGAGATGAACGAGTCGGTCGAGAGCGATGCCTTGGTGATGCCCAGCAGAAGCGGGCGGCCGATGGCCGGACGGCCGCCTTCGGCCAGCACGCGATCGTTCTCCGCACGGAAGCGGAAGCGGTCGACCTGCTGCTCGAGCAGGAAGTTGGTGTCGCCCACCTCGTCGATCCGGACCCAGCGCAGCATCTGGCGGACAATCACTTCAATGTGCTTGTCGCTGATGGCCACGCCCTGCAGACGGTAGACCTCCTGGATTTCGTTCACCAGGTAAGCCTGCAGCGCCTTCTCGCCCAGCACGGCTAGAATGTCGTGCGGGTTCAGCGGCCCATCCATCAGCGGGTCGCCGGCGCTCAGCCGCTCGCCTTCCTGCACGTTGACGTGCGTGCCGCGCGGCACCGCGTACTCCTTCTCGTCGCCGTTGTCGGCGGTCACGTAGATCTTGCGCTGGCCCTTCGATACTTCGCCGAAGCGGACCACGCCGTCGATCTCGCTGATGATCGCGGTCTCGCGCGGCTTGCGCGCTTCGAAGAGCTCGACGACGCGCGGCAGACCGCCGGTGATGTCCTTGGTGCGCGTGGACTCCTTGGGGATCTTGGCCAGCACGTCGCCCGGACCCACCTCGTCGCCGTCCTGAATCATCAAGTGCGCGCCGCGCGGCAGCAGGTAGCGCTTCTGCGCCTTCGCGTTCTTGACCAGGAAGGCGGGCTGGCGCTTCTCATCGGGAGAGTCGGCGACGACCCAGCGCGAGAGGCCGGTGACTTCGTCCACTTCCTCGTTGAGCGTGATGCCTTCCTGCAGATCCTTGAAGTGGACGGTGCCACCGATCTCGGTGAGGATGGCGTAGGTGTAAGGATCCCACTCGGCCAGCAACTGGCCCAGCTTGACCGCCTCTCCCTCGCGCACCTTCAGGCGCGCGCCGTAGACCACCTGGTAGCGTTCCTTTTCGCGGCCCTTTTCGTCCAGAATGGCGACCGAGCCGGAGCGGTTCATGGCCACAAGGGTGCCGTCCTTGCTCTCGACGTGGTTGAGGTTGATGAAGCGCACATAGCCGTTGTTCTTGGCGTCGAGGCGCGACTTGTCTTGCACGCGGCTGGCCGTGCCGCCGACGTGGAAGGTACGCATGGTGAGCTGCGTTCCGGGCTCGCCGATCGACTGCGCGGCAATGACGCCGCAGGTCTCGCCCAGTTCGACCATGCGGCCGGAGCCCAGGTTGCGCCCGTAGCAGAGCGCGCAGACGCCGCGGCGCGACTCGCAGGTGAGCACCGAGCGGATCTTCACCTTCTCCACACCCGCGCCCTGAATGGCGGAGGCAATGTCTTCGTCGATCTGCTGGTTCACGTCGACCACCACGTTGCCGTCGTAGTCCTTGATGCGCTCCAGCGTGACGCGGCCGATGATGCGGTCGCGCAGCGGCTCGATGATCTCGCCCGACTCGACGATCGAGCCGACGTAGATGCCTTCCATGGTGCCGCAGTCGTACTCGGTGACGATCACGTCCTGCGCCACATCGACCAGGCGGCGGGTCAGGTAGCCGGAGTCGGCTGTCTTGAGCGCAGTGTCGGCCAGGCCCTTGCGCGCGCCGTGCGTCGAGATGAAGTACTCGAGCACAGTCAGGCCTTCGCGGAAGTTCGCCGTGATGGGCGTCTCAATCACCTCTCCAGACGGCTTGGCCATCAGTCCGCGCATGCCGCTGAGCTGGCGAATCTGCTGCTTGGAACCGCGGGCGCCGGAGTCGGCCATGATGTAGATCGGATTCATGGCTCCTTCCTCGTCCGCGCGCTTCATGTTCGAGAACATCTTGTCGGCCACCTGGTCGGTGACCGCGGACCACATCTGGATGACCTTGTTCGAGCGCTCGCCGTTTGTGATTGCGCCGTCCATGTACTGCTTCTGGACTTCGATCACCTTCTGGTCGTGCTCGCGCACGATCTCGTACTTCTCCTTCGGGATGACCATGTCGTCCAGACCGACGGAGAGGCCGGAGCGGGTGGCGAACTGGAAGCCCAGCTCCTTGATGCGGTCGAGCATGCGCACCGTCACCTCGAGGCCGAGGTTCTGGTTGCAGTAATTGACCAGTTGGCCGATGCCCTTCTTCTTGAGCAGGCCGTTGATGAATGGCATGCCAGGGGGCAACGCGTCGTTGAGGATGACGCGGCCCACGGTGGTGTTGATGTACCCGCGATTGAGTTCGACGGCCTCGGTGTGCGTCAGGTCCTGGTCGTCGTAGGCAGTGGTCATGTCCAGCACCTTGCCGGTGTAGCGCAGGCGGATAGGCGAGAGCGTCTCGACCACCTTGGCCTCGAGCGCCATGAGCACTTCTTCGTGGTTGGCAAAGACCAGGCCCTCGCCGCGAGCGCCCTTCTTGGCCTTGGTCAGGTAGTAGAGGCCGAGCACCATGTCCTGCGTGGGCACGGTGATGGGCTGGCCAGAAGCCGGCGAGAGAATGTTGTGCGAGGCGAGCATGAGCACGCTGGCTTCGATCTGCGCCTCGGGCGAAAGCGGAATATGCACGGCCATCTGGTCGCCGTCGAAGTCCGCGTTGAAGGCGGTGCAGACCAGCGGGTGAATCTTGATGGCCTTGCCTTCGACCAGCACCGGCTCAAAAGCCTGGATGCCCAGGCGATGCAGCGTGGGGGCTCGGTTGAGCAGGACAGGATGGTCCTTGATGACTTCTTCCAGGATGTCCCACACCACCGATTCCTGCATCTCCACCATTTCCTTGGCCTGCTTGATGGTGGTGCAGTGCCCGGTCTGCTCCAGGCGGTGATAGATGAAGGGCTTGAACAGCTCGAGCGCCATCTTCTTGGGCAGGCCGCACTGGTGCAGCTTGAGCTCGGGGCCGACGACGATCACGGAACGGCCCGAGTAGTCAACGCGCTTGCCGAGCAGGTTCTGGCGGAAGCGGCCCTGCTTGCCCTTGAGCGTGTCAGAGAGCGACTTGAGCGGGCGGTTGTTGGCGCCCCTCAGCACGCGGCCGCGGCGGCCGTTATCAAAGAGGGCGTCGACCGCCTCCTGCAACATGCGCTTTTCGTTGCGCACGATGACTTCCGGAGCGTGCAGGTCCATCAGCTTCTTCAACCGGTTGTTGCGGTTGATGACGCGGCGGTAGAGATCGTTCAGATCCGACGTGGCGAAGCGGCCGCCGTCGAGCGGAACCAACGGGCGCAGCTCGGGAGGAATGACCGGCAGCACGTCGAGAATCATCCACTGCGGCTTGTTGCTCGACTTGCGGAAGGCCTCGACGACCTTGAGGCGCTTGGCGTACTTCAGCTTCTTCTGCGCCGAGGTCTCGGTCTTCATCTTCTCGCGCAGCTCGATGCCCAGCTCGTCCACCTGCACGCGCTTGAGCAGTTCCTTGATGGCCTCGGCGCCCATCATGGCCTTGAAGCCGGAGGGACGGAATTGCGTGTCGAGTTCGCGGAACTTGACCTCGTCCTTGATGATCTCGCGCTCGCGCACCGGCGCGTCGCCCGGGTCGACGACGACGTAGGACTCGAAGTAGAGGATGCTCTCGAGATCGCGCAGCGAGATGTCCAGAAGGTGGCCGATGCGCGAAGGAAGACCCTTGAAGAACCAGACGTGCGAGCAGGGCGAGGCCAGCTCAATGTGGCCCATGCGCTCGCGGCGCACCTTGCTGACCGTGACCTCGACGCCGCACTTGTCGCAGATCACGCCGCGGTGCTTCATGCGCTTGTACTTGCCGCAGAGGCACTCCCAGTCGGTGACAGGGCCGAAGATGCGCGCGCAGAAGAGGCCGTCGCGCTCCGGCTTGAAGGTGCGATAGTTGATGGTCTCGGGCTTCGTCACCTCGCCGTGCGACCAGGAGCGGATCTTCTCCGGCGAGGCGAGCATGATGCGAATGGCGTCGAAATCGGTAATCGGGCTGGTAAGCTCAAACGGGTTCGAACGGAACAAGGCGACCCTCCTTGGCAGGCCTTGCGGGCTCTGCCACGGCTTTTCCCGGGATTCTTTAAGGGTCCTTCCTTCCCGGGTGGCGGTGTTTGCCGCTTTGAGAAAGGACCCTGGAAAACTCAAAAACCAGCCATTAGCTTTCAGCCATCAGCTCTTCCCTGCCTCCGCGCTTTGCCTCAACCCTGCCGGGCTGCACTTGAAAGCTGAAGGCTGAGAGCTGAAAGCTGACAGCTCACGCGCTAATCGGCCACTGCCGCGACTTCCGGCGTGGGAAGCTTCTTGATCAAATCGGCGCGCTTGATCAGATCCACGTCCAGGCAGAGCGACTGCAACTCGCGGATGAGCACGTTGAACGACTCGGGCACGCCCGGCTCCATCGCCGTCTCGCCCTTGACAATGGCCTCGTAGATCTTGGTGCGGCCGAAGACGTCGTCGGACTTGGCGGTGAGCAACTCCTGAAGGATGTAGGCCGCGCCATAGGCTTCCAGAGCCCAGACTTCCATTTCGCCGAAGCGCTGGCCGCCGAACTGCGCCTTGCCGCCCAGCGGCTGCTGGGTGATGAGCGAGTACGGCCCGATGGAACGCGCGTGAATCTTGTCGTCCACCAGGTGCGAGAGCTTGAGCATGTAGATGTAGCCGACCGTGACCGGCTGCTCGAACTGCTCGCCGGTCATGCCGTCGAAGAGCGCCGTCTTACCGGACGAGGGCAGGCCGGCGGAATCCAGCAGCGCCTTGATCTCGTCTTCCTGCGCGCCGTCGAAGACCGCGGTGCCGAACCAGATGCCGCGCTCCATGCCAGCGACGACGCGGAGCAGCATCTCGTCGTCGAGCTCGAGCAACTGGCGCAGCGTGGCGGTGCCGGCAAATTCCTTCTTGACGACCTCGCGGATGTACGCGGCGTCGCTGCCGGCGCGCACGATCTCTGCCACCTTCTTGCCCAGCGCGTGCGCCGCCCAGCCCAGGTGCGTCTCGAGAATCTGGCCCACGTTCATACGGGAGGGCACGCCGAGCGGGTTGAGCACGATTTCGACCGGGGTGCCGTCGGGCAGATACGGCATGTCTTCCTCGGGAAGAATGCGCGCGATCACGCCCTTGTTGCCGTGGCGGCCGGCCATCTTGTCGCCCACCGAGAGCTTGCGCTTCATGGCGATGTAGACCTTGACCAGCTTGATGACGCCCGGAGGCAGTTCGTCGCCCTTCTGGAGCTTGGCGATTTTCTCGTTGGTGATCTTGCGGAGCACCTCGATCTGGCGCGAGGTCATCTCCTCGATCTCGTCGATCTGCTCGTTCACGCGCGGGTCCTTGTCGGCGTAGCGGATACGCTTGAGGTTGCGCGTGGCGATGCGCTCGATGGCTTCGCGATCGAGGATGGTGCCCTTGGTCAGCAGGCGCTTGTTGGTGCGCTCGTCGTGCAGGTCGGCGAGGACTTCCTTGCCGCCGAGAATCGCTTCCAGACGCTTCAGGCGCTCGTCGGTGAGAATGCGGATCTCGTCGGTCAGGTTCTTTTCGAGCTTGGCCACGTACTCGGCTTCGATCTGCTTGGCGCGCTCGTCCTTCTCCTGGCCCTTGCGCGAGAAGATGCGCACGTCGACCACCGTTCCCTCGATACCGGGGGGGCAGGTGAGCGAGGCGTCGCGCACGTCGCCGGCCTTCTCGCCGAAGATGGCGCGGAGCAGCTTCTCTTCCGGGGTCAACTGGGTCTCGCCCTTAGGCGTGACCTTGCCGACCAGGATGTCACCGTGCTTGATCTGCGCGCCGATGCGGATGACGCCGCTCTCGTCGAGATCGCGCAGCGCATGCTCGCTGACGTTGGGAATGTCGCGGGTGATTTCCTCGGGACCGAGCTTGGTGTCGCGGGCCTCGATCTCGAACTCCTCGATGTGCACCGAGGTGTAGTAGTCCTCCCGCACCAGCTTTTCGCTGATGAGGATGGCGTCCTCGAAGTTGTAGCCGCGCCAGGGCATGAAGGCGACCAGGACGTTGCGTCCCAGCGCCAGCTCGCCCTGCTCGGTGCAGGGGCCGTCGGCGATGACCTGGCCCTTGAGGACGCGCTCGCCCTCGCGGACGACGGGCTTCTGGTTGATGCAGGTGTTCTGGTTGGAGCGCTTGAACTTGATGAGCTGGTAGATGTCGGAGCCCACCTCGCGCGAGAGCTGCGTGGGATGGTGCTCGCCCTCGACGCGCACGATGATGCGCTCGGAGTCGACCGAGTCCACGATGCCGTTGCGCTTGGCCAGCACCACGGCGCCCGAGTCGCGCGCGGTGACGCCTTCCATGCCGGTTCCGACCAGCGGCGCCTCGGCCACCAGCAGCGGCACCGACTGGCGCTGCATGTTGGCGCCCATCAGCGCACGGTTGGCGTCGTCGTGCTCCAGAAAGGGCACCAGCGAGGCGGCCACCGAGACCAACTGCTTCGGCGAGACGTCGATGTAGTCGACCTCGGCGCGGTTGACCAGCACGAAGTTGCCCTGGCGCCGCGCATTGACCAGATCCTCGGTGATCTGGCCGTTCTCGTCGAATTCGATGTTTGCCTGCGCGATGGTGTGACGGTCCTCTTCCCAGGCCGAGAGATAGAAGCTGAAGGGAACGGATTCGATCGGACGCTTGCCGGCCTTCTTCAGCCCTTCGTTCAGGCGGGTGGATTCGTCCTTCTCGATGTGGTCGCCTACGCGCAGACCGCTCTCGCCGGCGTTGGTGATCTCCACGTAATCGAGGATGCGCGCGTCCTTCACCTTGCGGTAAGGCGATTCGATGAAGCCGTACTCGTTGATCCGCGCGAAGCACGAGAGCGAGCTGATGAGGCCGATGTTCGGGCCTTCCGGCGTCTCGATGGGGCAGATACGGCCGTAATGCGTGGGGTGTACGTCGCGGACTTCGAAGCCAGCGCGCTCGCGCGAGAGTCCACCCGGTCCAAGGGCCGACAGGCGGCGCTTGTGGGTGATCTCGGATAGCGGGTTGGTCTGATCCATGAACTGCGAGAGCTGCGAGGATCCGAAGAACTCGCGGATGGCGGCCATGACCGGCTTGGCGTTGATCAGGTCGTGCGGCATGGCCGTCGACAGCTCCTGATACACGCTCATCTTTTCCTTGATGGCGCGCTCCATGCGCACCAGGCCGATGCGGAACTGGTTTTCCATCAGCTCGCCGACGGCGCGGACGCGGCGATTGCCCAGGTGGTCGATGTCGTCGACGATGCCGATGTTCTTGCGCAGCTTGAGCAGGTACTTGATGGTGGCGTAGAAGTCCTCGGGCGTCAGGGTGCGGCGATCGAGCGAAGTCGCGTCCTGGCTCTCGTAGAGCTTGATGTTGAACTTGAGCCGGCCCACGCGCGAGAAGTCGTACTTGCGCGGATCGAAGAACATGCCTTCGAAGAGCGCGGTGGCGGTGTCCAGCGTCGGCGGATCGCCCGGGCGCAGCTTGCGGTAGATCTCGATCAGCGCCTCTTCCGGCTTGCGGATGGGATCGCGCTTCAGAGTGTTGGAGACGATGTTGCCCACGTCGTCGCGCTCGGGGAAGAAGACCTCGAAGCTGGCTGCGCCAGAGGCGAGCACCTTGTGCAGGCGGTCGGCGGTGAGCTCGACGTTGGCCTCGACAACCACCTCGCCTGTGGCCAGATCGACCACGTCGGCGGCGGTCAGCGCGCCATCGAGCTCGGCGGCTTCCACTTCAATGCGGTCGATGGCCGCGGCGCGGACGGCCTTCAGCGTGTGCCCGGTGATCTTGCGGCCGGAGCTGGCGATCTCGTGGCCGTTGTGGAGAACGGCGTGCGCGGGCTTGACGCCGGCCAAGTGCGTCGGCGTGTGCACATCCTGCGGCACCGCCCATTGCAGCTTGCCGTCGGCGACGTGAATGCGGTCGACGGTGTAGAAGGTCTTGAGGATCTCCTCGTCCGAGCGCAGGCCGAGAGCGCGCAGGAAGATGGTGCCCAGGAACTTGCGCTTGCGGTCGATGCGCACGTAGAGCGTGTTCTTCTGGTCGTACTCGAACTCGACCCAGGAGCCGCGGTAGGGAATGATCTTGCCCAGGAAGTAGGTGCGGTTGTTGGCCGTCTCGAAGAAGACGCCGGGCGAGCGGTGCAGCTGCGAAACAATGACGCGCTCGGTGCCGTTGACGATAAAGGTGCCGTTGGGCGTCATCAGCGGAATGTCGCCGAAGAAGACCTCCTGCTCCTTGATGTCGCGGATCGACTTGTTGCCGGTCTCCGGGTCCTTGTCGTAGATCGTCAGGCGCACAGTGACCTTGAGCGGTGCGGAGAAGGTCATGCCGCGCTCCTCGCACTCCTGCTGGTCGTACTTCAGTTGCAGGCTGACCGGGTCGCCGCACTTGTTGCAGAAGTCGGGCGTGTTCTTGTTGTATGTGCCGCACTTCTGGCAGAGCACATCGCCGGGATGGAAGGGGTCGGTAATGACCATGGCGCCGCAATGGACGCAGGCCGTGCGCAGGTGGTGCAGGCCCTTCAGGTGGCTGCACTTGCACTCCCAGTTGCCGATGGAGAAGTCGACAAAGTCCAACTGCGAGATGCCGCGAAAATCCGTAATCGGAAAAACCGAGACAAACACCGACTGCAGCCCCGAGTCGTCGCGCTCGTTGGGCAGCTTGTCCATCTGCAGGAACCGCTCGTAGGAGCGCCGCTGGACTTCGATCAGGTTGGGAATCTGCGTTGCGGTGGGAATCTTGGAAAAATCGAGCCGGGTCCGAATGGCGCGCTTCTCTTGGGACATGCTTCACTCCTGAGACTCGTCGCTCCGGCAACCCTGGGCGGGGGCCGTGCCGGCGCCCGAGTCTCGGTGGCGCCAGCTGATTAAGGTAGGAGAATCAAAAAATCGAACTGGCTCTACCGGTCCCAGTCCCTGCCCCTGCGCTACAACCCCTCCGGCGGAAGAAAACAGGGGGTGCAGCGGTTACTATTGGGCCAAGCATCCCGCATGAGAGTTCCATGAAGATCCTTTTGTGGGCATTGCCTCAACGATGGCCGGTGCGCTAGACTGCGCACAATTGGGAGGTGCAGCGACCTGGAGATCTATTGACTAAGAAGGTGCACAACGGATGGATTTCAATGAATGAAACCGATCCGGCCTGCCGGGAGACACCAAAAGCCCGTGAGCACACAAAGTCTCACGAGCGCGGCTGAACGCCTGTGCTCCCAACCGAATTCGTCTGCATTTCTCTCGCCGATCCCAAAGCTCGCTTCTGCCGCTCGCCCGCCCGATCCTTGCCACCCCGTCAGAGGGCCCGCCTATCCCGCTGACAATAAGGCACTTGACCACACTGCATCGCCCGCCGCCAGAGTGCTTGGCCCTGCCCCGGCTGCGGAACCCATGCATGCCATAACCCGACTCTCAAGACGCGCCTGCCGCACCCGCCTCAATCCCTAGGAAAACCGGAAAGAGACAGAAAGACGCGCATCGTTTATCGTAGCGCGGTTTGACCATCCGCGCAAGTCGCCGTGGAGGCCCTTGCGGACCTCCACCCGACCGCGGGAATTACTTGATTTCGATGGTGGCGATGCCGTCGAACTTCTTCTTGATGGCCTCGGCCTCTTCCTTCGTCGCGTTTTCCTTCAGCGGCTTGGGGGCGCCATCGACCAGGTCCTTGGCTTCCTTCAGACCGAGCGAAGTGACTTCGCGGACGGCCTTGATGGTGTTGATCTTGTTGGCGCCAAAGTCCTTCAGGATCACCTGGAACTCGGTCTTCTCCTCGACCACCGGAGCAGCCGCGCCGCCGCCAGCCACCACGACCGGGGCAGCCGCCGCGGCCGAAACGCCAAGACGCTCTTCCAGCTTCTTCACAAGAGCCGCGGCTTCCAGCAGGCTCAGGCTCACAATCTGTTCTTCCAACTGCGCGAGATCCGCCATGTTTCTTCTCCAATCAGAACCGTTAGATTTTTGTATTCCCAGCCGTCAAGCCCCGCAGCAAGTTTCCGTTGCGCCCAGACCAGCGCCCTTGCAGCCTGCCTTTCCGGCCAAAACCCTTGAGAGCAGCTTCCAGCTCTCAGCTATCAGCTTTCAGCTCCTGCCCGCCAGCGTTCAACGTTCCCGTTGCCAACTCGCCCGGCCGGCAAGGCCGGCGGCGCCACGAGACCACTGAAAGGCGACAGCTGAGAGCTGACGGCTCACCGCCTCAGGCGGCGAACTTTTCCTTCTCCACGCCCTGGCCCAACACCACGGCCAGATCGCGGCCGGTGGCATTGATCACCGTGGCCAGCCGCTGGGCAGGAGCATTGATAAGGAAGAGCAGCTTCGCAAAGATCTCTTCCTTGCCCGGCATCGTCGCCAGCGCCTTCACTTCCTCGACGTTCAGCAGCTTGCCATCCACGATGCCCAGCTTGAACTGAAACTCGGCATTCTCGCTGGCCCACTTGGCGAAGACCTTGGCCAGGGCCACCGGATCGCCGGAGGTGAAGGCAACGGAGTTGACGCCCTTCAGGCCCCTCAGCGCCGCCTCGACCTGGGTTCCCTTGCTCGACACCGCAGCCAGCTTGTTCTTAACCACGCGGTACTTGCCGCCGGCCTCGCGAATCACCTTGCGCAACTGGTAATCCTTGGCCACGGTCAGCTTGGCGAAGGTGCCAATGATAGCCGTCGTCGAGCCTTCAAGCTCCTTGGACAGCAGCGCAACCTTCTCGTTTTTCTTTGCCTTTGTAATCGCCATTGTGTGCTCCGCACAGTGATCAGTGGTCAGTGATCAGTGATCAGCCATTCCGGCCGCCCCGATCTTGGTTCTCTTGACCCCGATCGCTGTTCGCGCCCTTGCGGACGCCTGTTCGAATCTTGTTCCCGAACCCTCCGGGCCGGGCACATAGCCAGTCAGCCCTCAGCACCAACTGACCACTGACCACTGGCCTTTAGTGCTTGCCAGCCGCGTCGGCCACCGACGAATCCAGCGGCACGCCCGGGCCCATCGTCGAGCTCAGCGTGACGCTCTTGATGTACTTGCCCTTGGCGGCGGCCGGCTTGTGGCGAACGATTGCCCCGATCACCGTGGTCGCGTTGTCGATCAGCTTCTGCGGCTCAAAGCTCAGCTTGCCCACCGGAACGTGAACCAGGCTGGTCTTGTCGGCGCGGAACTCCACCTTGCCGGCCTTGATCTCGCGGACGGCCGCGGCCACATCCATGGTTACGGTGCCGGTCTTCGGGTTCGGCATCAGGCCCTTGGGGCCGAGGATCTTGCCCAGGCGGCCAACCACCTTCATCATGTCCGGCGTGGCGATCAGGGCGTCGAAGGCGGTCCAACCTTCCTTCTGAATCTTCTCGACCATCTCCTCGCCGCCCACAAAGTCCGCGCCCGCTTCCAGGGCTTCCTTCTGGCGGTCGCCGGAGGCGATGACGGCAACGGTCTTGGTCTTGCCCAGCCCGTGCGGTAGCACCACCGTGCCACGCACCATCTGGTCCGCGTGGCGGGTGTCAACGCCCAGGCGCATCGTCAGGTCGACTGTTTCGTCGAACTTGGCGTACTTGACCTGCTTCAGCAGGGTCACCGCCTCGGGCAGCGGATACGCCGGCTTGGTCACAGCCGCGCGTGCCTTCACAATATTCTTCGAGTCTTTTCTGGCCATGCTTCCCCTTGTCTCCCACCGACTCCGCCAGCCCCGCATTGCAGGGAGCCCGGATGCTCGCCGCATGGGCAACGCCTTTGGTTGCCGCCACGCGCGCTATCGAACAGGCCCGGAAACCGTGGTGCTTGTGACAGTCCAGGGATTTCCCCGGACACATCTATGAATGATAACCAAACGGCCCCCGAAATGCAAACCATGAGCCGGGAGAGGGGAATTGGATGCAGGACCGACCTGCGAGACATGCAGGCGAGCGGATCTTCTGCGTTCAAGCGGTTCGAGGATTGCGGGAGAGGCGGGGCTTTAATCGTTCTGTTCCGGCTATTGGAGCTTGTGGCCCGGCCGGCTGCGAAACCTCTTCAGGGCATAGTAGGTAGCCACGGCGAAGGCCACAAAGACGGCCGCTTCCGTCAGCGCGAGCAGCCGGCCGTATTGCCACGGGATTCGCGCCGTCGGCGCCAGAAACCTCACGAAGATCTGCGCCACCAGGGCGGTCACGCCGCAGTAGAGAGCGACCATGACGCTGACCACATAGGTATGGCGCCACATGCCGGCAAACAGGAGGGTATATCGGTCCGCCGCGGCCAGCACCAGAGCGGCCAGGGCGGGAATCTCCAGCTCGAGGCTCAGCGTCATGCCGTGGAACGGAAGCAGGAATCCGGTGAGGCAGGCCAGCGCCGTTGCGGTCATGAAGAACGCCGTCCAGAAGCGAAGCCGCCTTGCGGTGAAGAAGCCGAAGACCACGACGAACCCCGAGCCGATGCCCAGCAGGCTCAAAACGACGTGCACCAGCGTGAACGAAGCCGCGGATAGCCCAGGAATCATGGCGTGTATCCTTTCCCGTCCGGAATGGGCCGCATCCCGGACGGAACGATATTACGCGCTCCATTGAGCCAAAGCTGTTCAGTGGAGGACACTTGCGCGCGCCGCGGCGGTCCTCTCTTTTTGGCGGGAGCCCTATCCTCGCTCCTCCATCGGCACCCAGTGCGCCGGATAGGTGGGCCCGACGTACTCGGCGCGGGGGCGGATCAGACGGTTGTCGTCGAGCTGCTCGATGACGTGCGCTGCCCAGCCGGAGATGCGGCTGATGGCGAAGATGGGCGTGTAGAGGTCGATATCGATGCCCAGCGTGGCGTAGGTCGAGGCCGAGTAAAAGTCCACGTTGGCGTTCAGCTTCTTGTCGGCGTTGATGTAGAGCTCGATGGCGCGCGAGTATTCGAACCACTTGGGCATGCCGGCGTCCTTGCCCAGTTGTTCGCTCATCTTGCGCAGGTGGGTGGCGCGCGGGTCCTCGGTTCTGTAGACGCGGTGGCCGAAGCCGGAGATCTTCTGCCGGGCGGCCAGCATGTTCTTGACGTACTCGACCGGGTCCGAGCCGGTCCTGTCGATCTCCAGCAGCATCCGCATCACTCCCTCGTTGGCGCCGCCGTGCAGCGGCCCCTTGAGCGCGCCGATGGCGCCGGTGATGGCCGAGTGCACGTCGGCGAGGGTGGCGGCGATGACGCGGGCGGCAAAGGTGGAGGCGTTCAGCTCGTGGTCGGCGTGCAGGATCAGCGCGATGTCGAGCGTATGCGTGGCCGTCTCCGAGGGCCTCTCGCCGGTCAGCATCCACAGGAAATTCGCCGCGTGGTTCAGCGAGCGGTCCGGTGGCACAATATCGAGGCCCTTGCGGATGCGGTCGTAGACAGCCACCAGCATGGCGATCTGCGAGGTCAGCTTGAAGCTCTTGCGCACGTTGGCGTCGTGCGAGTTGTCCTTCTCGTCGGCGTCGTAAAAGCTAAGCGCCGAGACGGCGGTGCGCAGCACCTCCATCGGCGTGGCCGAGGCGGGAAAGGCGCGCAGCATCTCCACGATGCGCTGGTCGAGCGAGCGCGAGTTGGCCAGTTGCGCTTGGAATTCGCGCAGTTCGAGCAGGTTGGGCAGGATTCCGTTCCAGAGCAGGTAGGTGGTTTCTTCAAACGTGGAGTGGACAGCCAGCTCGTGGATGTCGATGCCGCGGTAGGCCAACACGCCCGCCTCGCCGTCGATCCAGCAAATCCCCGAATTCGCCGCCACAACCCCTTCCAAACCTTTTCCAGCGACTGCTGTCGACATAGCCTTTGGAACACTCCTTCCCGTGGAACCCCGATGGATGAACCCGGTTGGATGAATGCGGAGAACCCGGCCGATGTGGCCGGGGTCAGGCGCCCGAAAAAACGCGGTAAAGATGTTTATATCGAAACCGTTCGTTCGTTGTCACTCGGGCGGGGACGCCGGGCGGCCAAAACAGAGCGGCGGCGCCCGTTTCGGGGCCACAGGGTGGGACGGAGCGCGTATTTCTGCGCGCGACCGGGTTCATTCTATATTCTGTAGTTTCCCCGCAGGAGTGCTCCGCGGGGATGGAAGTGCGGGACGGTCTGCCAGCAATCCGCCAGCGCGGCGAATAAATGGCGGCGCTTTTTGCCAGTCCAGCGTCCAATCTTGCGCAGGGCGCAAATCAACCAGGAGCGGCAGGCCGCAAGCCGCCGCCAAAGAAAGGCACATCATGAGTGACGAAGGCACAACTTCCCGATCGTATTCCGGCGCATTTATCGGCGCACTGGCCGTGGCGGTGCTGGCCGCGCTAGGCGGGCTGGTCTGGAGCTACACGCTGAGCAGCCGGCTGGCCACCCAACAGGCGGAACTGACCGAGGCCAAGCAGCAGAACAAGCAACTGGCCGCCGAGCAGCGCGAGACCAGGGCCAAGCTCGATGTAACGCGCGAAGACCTCAACAAGTCGCTCGGCCTGACCCAGAAGGAAATCGACGCAAAGAACCAGGAGATCTCGCGCCGCGAGCAGGCCGCCGAAGCCGCCGCCAGGCGTCTGGAGAGCGCCCAGCAGCAGACCGCGCAGCAGGTTGCGGCGGTCTCCACCGAGGTCTCCAGCGTGAAGACGGACGTGGGCGGCGTGAAGACCGACCTGGGCAAGACCCAGACCGACCTGGCCAACGCCATCAGCCAGCTCACATCCATGAAGGGCGACCTCAGCGACCACTCCAGCCTGATTGCCCGCAATCACGACGAGCTCGAGGTGCTCAAGCACAAGGGTGACCGCAACTACTACGAGTTCACCCTGACCAAGGGACAGAAGAAGCCCGTGGGCACCATCAGCCTCGACCTGAAGAAGGCCGACCCGAAGAAGAATACCTTCAACATCGATGTGATCTCCGACGACAAGACCGTTCCCAAGAACAACC
The DNA here is from genome assembly GCA_049690595.1 of Occallatibacter sp. Lineage (GTDB taxonomy): Bacteria > Acidobacteriota > Terriglobia > Terriglobales > Acidobacteriaceae > Telmatobacter. The sequence goes on from JBAVMZ010000439.1 coordinate 19,409, forward strand.
GGGGCATCAATGAACCGCTGCAGTTCTACTCCGGCAAGGAGCCGATGCTCTTCGAAATCGTGGTGAACACGGTATCGAGCAAGAACACCGTAAGCGGCTACCTGTCAGTGCCCAAGAACGCGCCGGCCCCGCCTAGCGTTCAGTAACCGCCATAGTGGGCGCGAGCTTGAGGCTGGGCTGGTACTGGAAGCTGAAGGTAAAGTCCAGGCTCTTGCGCGCGTCCCACTGCTGCTTGGTCATCTGCAGGCCCCAGAAGACCGTTCCCTCCACGGTCTCTCCCGGCGCAATCGTCGCCCGCGGCGAGAGCGCTGTCTGCCGCAGCGGGGCCATCTCCGGATAGGCAACGAAGACCTGATCGTACTGGCCCGCGCTGCCCGCCGAGATCGAGTGGAGCCCGTCGGCCATCGCCGCGTTGGCCAGCACGTCCAGCATGAACAGCGGAGTCTTGCTCTGGTTGTGCACCTTCACGTGGGCAAACAGCAGAACCTGGTCGAAATGCTCCTTGGGAATAGGCGCGCCGTTGGCGTCGAATCCCGAGGTCTCGACGTGCCGCGGATGCGCCCAGACCTCGAGAATCTGGCCGGCGGCTGCCGGCGGCTTCTCTCCAGCCAGCACATAAGCGGCAACCGCGATCGTCACCAGTACGCCGGCGACCAGACTCGCTACGATCACGTGGCTGGTTCCCTTGGTGAACTCCTCGCCGCGCGCGGCATCGTCGATATCTTCCTGCGTGTCCTGGTGGAGTAGGCTCATGGCGCCCTTATCTTATCGCCCAAAGCGCCTGGAGAGCTATCGGCTTGAGCAGAAAATGCGCGAGGTTTTCCAAGCGCACTCGGGAGAGGGCTGGCATCCGGCAGGCACACCTGAGCGTCCGGGCTCTCGATGGCGCAGGAAAGCCAGGGGTTGAACGCTACTCAACTCCGCTCAAACCAGACAACTTGCGCAGCCGGTCAGTTGGTGTGACAAGCTCCCCGCGTTTGGGCGCACCTCAGCCGCACCGCACAGCGGCGGGCCTCACAGCACCAAGGGGCGGACCGGATTAGGCTGCATTATGCGCGGTATCGCGCAGCCGGAGCACCGCGTCCGCCTGCGGACCCTTCTGGCCCTGGACGATGTCGAACTCCACATCGTCCCCTTCTTTCAGGGTTTTGTAGCCGTCCAACTGAATTGCCGAGTAGTGAACGAAGACATCCGGCCCATCCTCTCGCCCGATGAATCCGTATCCCTTGGCATTGTTAAACCACTTGACCTTCCCTTTGTACTGAGCCACAGGCTCCCTGCCTTCCTTGCATATTGCACGGGGTCTTGACGGCGGTATTCTGGGGAACGCCCGCCGCTACCTGATTATGACGCTAAGAAATGGAAAACCGTCCACTCAAATCGGGTGGGCGAGTCTCATAGGATGAGACAGGGCGCCCTTTCCGCGTCCTGCCACCCCTCCGACTCGCGATTCGGCGCGCCTATTTGCCCCGCTTGCGCTCGATCTGACGCGCATAGAGAAGCACGCTCGTCAGCGTCTTTCCGTCCAGAATCTCCCCTTTTTCGATTCGCTTCACCAGATCGGAGAGTTTGACCAGACGAAAATCGATCAGCTCGTCCTCCTCCGGGCGAGCCTCGCCGGCAATCAGCCCCTCGGCCAGGAAGACCTTCATCGACTCGCCCAGGAACCCCGGACTGGCGTAGTACTCCATCAATGGCTTCCACTTCTTCGCCCGGTAGCCGGTCTCCTCCTCGAGCTCGCGCTGCGCCCCGGCCAGAGCATCCTCGCCAGGATCCAGCTTGCCCGCCGGCAGCTCCCAGAGGAACTGGTTGGCCGCGTGACGGTACTGGTGCTCGACCACCACCCAGGGGTCGCGCTTGCTCTTCGTCTTGTCCACGGCCAGAATGACCACACTGCCGTTGTGGCGGATGATGTCGCGCTCGTTCTCGCGGCCGCCGGGCTCGACAATCCTGTCGTGCAGCACGCGGAAGAGAGGCCCTTCGTAGCGCACCTCGGAACTGACCAGGACGGCCTTCTCCGTTCCTGCGGGCGGGACTTTCTTCACTGCCTTCTTTGCAGATGCCTTCTTCGCGGACGCCTTCTTTGCGACCGTCTTCTTCGGCGCGGCCTTGACCACCCGCGATTTCTTCGGCGCCTTTGTCTTCACGGCCTCGGCGGCCTTTGTCTTCTTTGCCATTCCGCTCCCTCCTCTTCGCCACGGCGGGTGCGGCTCAAGCCGCCCGCGCGGCGACAACAGCTTAAGCATAACCGCGGCTCCTGCTCCGGGCGCGCACTTCTGCATCGCACGGCCTCGCCGTGGCATCCTAAATGTGCCGCATCCTGTTGCCTGCCAGCGCCTTCGCGCCGCGGGCGCGAGCAGCCAAGTGAGCAACTGTTGATCGCAGAGTCTCTTCCCATCGCCGCCGTTCCGGGCCTCCATCGGCTCTTCCTCGACTTCTGCGCAGGAGCCGCGGAATTGCGCCCCTTTTACGCCGCACTGCCGCCGGACGAGAGCTGGCAGCAGCGGCCTGCGGCCCCGGCGCACCTGCCGGAACTGGTGAGCCTGCTGGCCGGGCAGAACCCCGAGCCAGGGGCCGGGCCCGCCCTCCAGGCCCTGGCGGCGGGCGCAGGGGTCGTCGTCACCGGGCAGCAGGTGGGCCTCTTCGGCGGACCGCTCTTCACCCCCTTCAAGGCGGCCACGGCCGTGGCTCGCGCCCGCCAGGCCACCGCCGCCGGCCAGCCCCACGCGGCCATCTTCTGGCTGGCCAGCGAGGACCACGACTTCGCCGAGATCAATCACGTGGTCTTCCCCGCCCGCCGCGAGCTGCGCCGGTTGGTTTACCCGGCCGCCCCCGAGGCCGCCGTGCCGGTAGGCGCCATCGTGCTCGACGATCGCATTCTGCCGCTGGTGGACCAGGCCGCCGAGATCCTCGGCTACTCCGCCGCGGTCGACGCCCTCACAGCCGCCTACCAGCCCGGCCGCACCCTGGCCCAGGCCTTCCGCGATTTCTACGCCCGCGCCTTTGCCGCCGAGGGGCTGCTGATCCTCGACCCCTCCAGCCGCGCCTTTCACCGCCTGGGCGCGCCGGTGCTGGCCGCCGCCCTGGAGCGCGCCGACGAGCTGCACGCCGCGCTTGAAGCGCGCAACCGCGAACTGGTTCAGCTTGGGTATCACGCGCAGGTGGCCGTCACCGGCCAGTCCAGCCTGCTCTTCCTGATCGATGAGCGCGCCGGCGCGCGCGTGGCGCTCAAACGCACGCCGCCCACCGCCAC
>JBAVMZ010000440.1:0-3639 GCA_049690595.1 Occallatibacter sp.
TCTGTCTGACAGCATGGGCACCGGCAGCCTGCGCCAGGAGCCCTTCACCTGGGAACTGCTCGAGCGCCGCGGCGCGAGCGTTCTCTTCCTGGCCACGCCGCACGAGCAGTCGCGCGAGTGGGTTCCCCAGGCGCTGGCGCGCGGCATCCGCGTCATCGACCTGAGCGGCGCCTGGCGGCTGACCGAAGCGGCCAACCGCGCCATCTACGCCTTCGAAGACGAGGGCACGGAAACCGCCGCGACGACGCAGGCAGAAGCCGTCTACGGGATGCCCGAACTGCACCGCGCGCGGATTCACACGGCGCGTCTGGTGGCCAATCCCGGCTGCTACGCGACCTCGGTGATCCTGGCGCTGCGCCCCCTTGTAGCCGCGGGCCTGGTCGATCTCGAGCACGGCATCGTGGCCGACTCGAAGAGCGGCGTCAGCGGCGCGGGCAAGGCGCCCACCGCCAAAACGCACTTCATGTACGCGGCCGACAATCTCTCGGCCTACGGCGTCTTCACGCATCGCCACACCGGCGAGTTGCTCGAACAGATCGGCCTCGCGGCGGACCAGATCGTCTTCACTCCGCATCTGCTGCCGATCCCGCGCGGCATTCTCTCCACGATCTATGTGCGCTTTCGCCAGCCGCAGACGCGGGCGTCGGTCGCCGAGGTCTATCGCTCCTTCTTTGCCGGATGCCCGATGGTCCGCCTGTACGTCAAGGGTCTGCCGCAGATTCAGCACGTCGTCCGCACCAACTACCTCGATCTCGGCTTCGATCTCGACTCGAGCGGGCGGCGCGCGGTGATTGTCAGTTGCCTGGACAACCTGCTCAAAGGCGCATCGGGACAGGCGGTGCAAAACCTGAACGTGATGATGGGCTGGGGCGAGGCGGAGGGATTGGAATGAGGTACGTCGTCAAGCTGGGAGGCGCCGGCCTCGAGGTTCCGGAACTGCTGGAAGGCTGCACGCGCGCGATTGCCGAACTGGTGCGCGACGGCCACCAGGTGGCTGTGGTGCACGGAGGCGGCGTGCAGTTGACGCGCACACTCAAGGCTCTGAACAAGCAGAGTGAGTTCGTCAACGGCCTGCGCGTCACCGACGCCGAGACGCGCGACATCGCGCTGATGGTCTTCGCGGGCAAGGTGAACAAGAGCCTGGTGGCGCGCCTGGGCGCACTGGGCGTGCCCGCCGTCGGTCTCTGCGGCGGCGACGGTCTCGTCTTCCGCGCGCGCAAGAAGATGACCGTGCCCGATCTGGGCTTCGTCGGCGAGATTGCCGCCAGCGATCCGCGCTGGTTCGACGCCATCTGGCAACTCGGCGGCGTGCCCGTCTTCTGTTCCGTGGCGCTCGGCTTCGATGGCGAGTACTACAACATCAACGCCGACGAGATGGCCGCGGCCTGCGCCACCGCCTGCCGCGCCGACGCACTCGTCTTCCTCACCGACGTGCCCGGCGTCAAGGGTATCAATGGCGAGGTCCTGCGATGGCTCTCCATCGATCAGATCGCCGAGATGGCCAAGAATGCCGTGATTACCGGCGGCATGTTGCCCAAGCTCGGTTCCTGCCGCGAGGCTCTGCTGAACGGCGTCAAACGTGTACGAATTCTTCCCGCAGAAGCCGCCGGTTGCCTTCCCGACCTGTGCACTTCGCGCGTAGCCCAAGGCACCGAAGTGATGGTTGCCTGAGGAGAATGCATTGACCAGACTCGATCAGATTCGCGCCGCCGAAGCACGGCTCCTGCTTCAAACCTACGACCGCAATCCCCTGCTCTTCATGCGCGGCGAGGGCGTGCACATCGTCGACGAAAACGGCGACCGCTATCTCGATCTGCTCAGCGGCATTGGCGTCAACGCGCTGGGCTACGGGCATCCCGCCATCGAAGAGGCCATCGCCCGCCAGAGCCGCGCTCTCATCCACACCTCGAATCTCTACTATCACGAGTTCCAGGCCGAACTCGCCCTGCGTCTCACCGAGCGCACCGGCCTCGATCGAGTCTTCTTTGCCAACACCGGCACGGAAGCGTGGGAGGCCGCGCTCAAGCTGGCCCGCGCCCACGCCGGCCTGCTGCGCGAAGAAGGCAAGGAGATCGGGACGAAGTTCCTTGCCCTCGAGCAGAGCTTCCACGGCCGCACCTACGGCTCCATTTCGACCACTTACAAAGCCAAGTACCGCGAGCCCTTCGGCCCCGTCGTCCCCGGCGTCGAGTTCGTACGCTTCAACGACGTGGACGATCTCTGCGCCAAGTTCTCGGGCGAGGTCTGCGCCATCCTGGTCGAAGCCATTCAGGGCGAGGGCGGCGTCCGCCCGCTGACGCAGGAGTTCTTCGCCGCGGCGCGCTCGCTCGCCGACTCCACCAGCGCGCTGCTCATCGTCGACGAGATTCAGGCCGGGATGGGCCGCACCGGCAAATGGTGCGCCTATCAGCACTACGGCATTCAGCCCGACATCACCACGCTGGCCAAGCCCCTGGCCGGCGGCATTCCGCTCGGCGCGGTCCTCTCGACCGAAGAGGTCGCGCGCTCGTTCCACGCCGGCATGCACGGCACAACCTTCGGCGGCGGTCCGCTGGCCTGCGCCGTGGCCGTCACCGTCATCGACACCATCGAAAAGGAAGGCCTGCTTGCCAATGCAACCCAAGTGGGCGACTACTTCCAGCAGCAACTGCGCGAGCTGGCCACGCGCCACTCCGCCATCGTCGACGTGCGCGGCAAGGGTCTGATGATCGCCGCCGAACTCGACTCCGCGGAGCTGGCCAAAGCCACCGTGGCCGAGATGCTCAAACGGCGCATCCTCATCAACTGCACCAGCGACACGGTGCTGCGTTTCCTCCCGCCCTACATCCTGGAGCACGCACATGTGGACACCGCCATTCAAACCCTCGACGAGATCTTTACCCAGCACGCCGCGGCCCACGCCGCAGCGCCGACAGCAGGAGGACAAACCCGTGGCTAGCAGAGCAACCATCGAACGCAGCGAGACTGCCGTTCCCGTTCAACAAGACCCCGAGATCCTGGCCGCCGCCGCGCGCCTGAACGGCGAGGACATGTGCTCCATCGCCGACCTGTCCAGCGCCGAGGTACGCGCCCTTCTCAAGCTCGGCCACGATGTGAAGCGCAATCCACAAGCCTATCGCCGCGCGCTCGATGCGAAACAAATGGTCCTGATGTTCGAGAAGGCGAGCCTGCGCACGCGCCTCAGCTTTGAAGCGGGCATCAACACCATGGGCGGCAACGCCATCTTCGTCGACCAGACCAGCTCGCCGCTGGGCGAGCGCGAGTCGATCGCCGATGTGGCTCGCAACGTCGAGCGCTGGGTCGATGTGATCGTGCTGCGCACCTATGCGCACGACACCATCACCGAGATGGCCGCCAACTCGCGCGTGCCGGTCATCAACGCACTCAGCGACTTCGAGCATCCTTGCCAGGCGCTGGCCGATTTCATGACCATCGAAGAGCGCTTCGGCACCGCTGCCGGCATGAACTTCACTTACGTCGGCGACGGCAACAACGTCTGCCACTCGCTGATGCTCACCGGCGCGCAACTCGGCGCCAACGTCACCGTGGCCACGCCCCGCGGCTACTCGCCCGACATCGAGATCGTCACCCTGGCGCGCGAAATCGGCCAGGCCAACGGCTGCGAGCTGCGCCTGTTGC
>JBAVMZ010000441.1:0-5084 GCA_049690595.1 Occallatibacter sp.
CATCGCTCCCGTGCTGCTGACCGGCACCAAGCCCGGAATGAAGGTGCGCGACGAGGAGCTCTTCGGGCCGGTGGTCGCCATCGAGCCCTACGACGACTTCGAGGAGGCAATGGCCGAGGTCAATCACTCGCGCTTCGGCTTGCAGGCTGGTTTGCTCACGCGCGACGCCGGCCGCATCCTCACCGCCTACCGCGAGCTCGAGGTCGGCGCGCTGATCGCCGGCGACACCCCCAGCTGGCGGCTGGACTCGATGCCCTACGGCGGCGTCAAGGACTCCGGGCTCGGCCGCGAAGGCGTCCGCACCGCCATCGAGGAGATGACCGAGCCGCGGATGCTGGTGATGGCGGGGTTGGGGTAGAGGGCGGGACGGGCGGCGGATGCGCTGCGTTGCGTCTTGTTTATGTGGTCATGAACCGGATGAGCTTCTTGGCGGCACGGTCTGGGTTTTCGGTTTCGCACTCCCAGACGACGAGGCTTCTCCAACCGAGCTTCCGAAGTGCCGCCAAGTTCTTTTGGTCCCGCTCGACGTTCTTGAGTAGCTTTGGTTCCCAATACTCACGCCTGGAGTCGGGGATGCGCCCCTCGCGGCAGCTTCTGTGCAGATGCCAAAAGCAGCCGTGAACGAAAATCAGCTTTTTCAACCTGGAAAATACAAGGTCGGGCCTTCCGGGTAGTCCGGCCACATGCAGGCGGTAACGATAGCCCTCGGCGTGTAAGAACCGGCGTACGAACATCTCCGGCTTCGTTCCGCCGCTACGTATTCGCCGCATGTTTTCGGAACGTTGCGAAGGAGAAAGCGAGTCCGTCACCAAAGCCTCCTATACAGCGAGGTCAAGCGGGAGATCGGAAATATCGCGAAGCCTCTTTCCTTCCGTCATGGTTGACATGAGGTCCTTCGCCTCTTCGGAGCCGCACTCCGAGACGGTTTCGACCAGCTCCGGGAGCGCGAAGTGGTAGACACAATCGATATCGCCAGTGCCAATGGCTATCGATGCGAGCCGGCTTGGGCTGGGCTCTCCTGTGACAACGACGATATGCGGGAGCCGGCCCTTGCGGTTGCGAATCAGATTTAGCGCCTCGGAGCGGGCGTTTTGGGATTGACTCCGGGTGCGCCGGGAATTGGCGCATGTGATTCGCTGATCCTCCCAAGAAGGGACCGAATCTCTGTTTCCGCAAAGGCTTGGCAATCGGAATAGAGCTTCGTAAGCACCGCAGGGAGGGGCCCGACGAGAGTTGGAAGCACCTCTTCAAACTCCCTGAACTCGCTGCGAAAAATGCGAATTCTTAGCAGGTTCTCTTCAAGCCGCTTACGCCGGTCGGATTGATCACGCCACACCGCCGCCCAATAAATGCAAGTTCGGCATGCCGGTTCGCATCGGGCCCCGTCATGAGAAAGGAACGACTCCCACCCAGAGGGAGCCAAAGAAAGTATCTTCAGAGAGTCGTCCCGACGCTTTTCTCCGTTGCATTTCCGGCAGGCCACGAGGACGTTCCCGGGAACGTGAAGGCCTGCGCGGTAGCGGTTCATACCATCAAGATGCTCGATTACGGAGTCTGCGACCGCTAGCCCGCGAGAGCAATATGGACAGCGATTCTCAAAGCACCGCCGAACTAATTGCTCATACTCTTCCCCGTCGACTCTGACCGGCCAATCCAGGGAAATCGACCGGCTCAGCTCGTGCAGAAACATGCTGACGAGTTTGTTCGCCACATCTGATTTTGCTCGCCGAGTTGCGGTGCGGAGAAGGGAGGCCGGATCCTTCACGACTCGTCCCCCAGCAGCCAGTCAACTGAGACGCCCAGAACTGCCGCAAATGCCTTTAACTCGAAATCAAGAACCCTTCGGAAGTTGCCCTCGACCTTTGCGATTGCTGCTCGATCCATCTGTACGCCAAGCAGTGCGAGCCTCCCGGAGAGATCCTCCTGGGTAAGGGGTGGTTTGGCTGCGCGGCGGGCTTCTGCGATGCGCCTTCCCGAGATATTCGTTCCGCCTGGGCTCTGGGACACACCGAAAGCCTACCTCCCGCAGAGGCTCAAAATGTTCTATAGTGGAACATCGCTTTGCATTTTCAAATCGCCGTCGAAGTCACCCCTTTGCTGTGAAATCGGCCAGGCGGCGGACTAGTGCGTCGGCGGTTTCACTTGAGGTGTTATGGGATATTGCTCAAATTACAGCTTGAAGCAGCTGCGCAATGGGGTCTCGGCTAGTGAACTGGCAGCTTTGATCGGAGGGGACGAGTGCGCAAGGCACGCACTGGAACCTGATGGCGATACGAGGCAATCCGAAAAGTGGTATCGGCACGAGGAGAGCCTGTGCGCATGGTCGGCGTTGCACCCGGACACGGTCTTCTGTCTCCATGCTGAAGGGGAAGATGTCGATGGGATTTGGGACAAATACTTCCTAGCGGGCAAACGCATCCACACAGCGTCCTTTAGCGGGCTTCCCAAGCCAGATTTGGAGTCTCTGTTGTGCTTAGATGGCTCCGTTCCCAAGCCGTCAGGCGTGGCACTCCAAAATCCGAAGAGTTGAAGAGGCGCCAGTCGCTCCAATAGCCGAGCTGGGCCATCTGCTTGGCGAAGGCAAAGCGGTAATCGTCAAAGATGGCGTCGAGGATGCCGCGCACGTTCTCGATGACCACGGCCCGTGGCCTGATCTTCTGAATGATCCGGAGAGCAGCGGGAAAGAGGTTGCGCTCATCCAAGGAGCCGAGCTGCTTACCTGCCTTCGAAAAGGGCGGACAGGGGAGGCCCCCTGCCACGACATCGACATTCGAGTACGGAGCGGCATCGAAGAAGTTGAGGTCGCCCTGAATCACATTCCAATGCGGACGGTTGAAGCGAAGAGTCTTGCAAGCCTCCCCATCGATCTCGATCAGGGCAGTGTGCTCAAAACCCGCTTGCTCGAAGCCAAGCGCCTGCCCCCCCGCCCCCGCGCACATTTCCAAGACCTTCATCGCAAACAAGTGTAGCGAACTCCGGCCGAGGTCCAAAGCCTTTTCGCGCGGGGGTGGTAAAGGGGACACTATTGGAGGCGCTCTCCGTCAGAAGCCGGTGCGGCTCTTCTGGCGGATCGCGGCGACTTCTTCGGGCGGGATGTGGAGGAATTCGAGGAATTCCTGGTGCTCGGCGGGGGCGGAGCGCTCGAACTCCGCGTGCCAGCCGTGCATCTGCTCCTCGGTGAATCCGCAGGCGCGCATGATGGAAACCCACTTCTCTTTGGTCATCGTCTTTTCCTTTCCCAGAGCCCTGTGCTCCAGCAGTTTCAGGATGGCCTGCTGGTGCGCGCGCAGGGCGCCGATCTCCTGGTCGAGCTCGGTCAGGCGCCGTTTCAGTACGGTGGCGGCCTGACTGGCCGGCCGGTCAAGCAGAAGGCGGATGTCGGCCAATTGCAGGCCGGCATCGCGATAGCCGCGAATGGCGAGCAGACGGCGCACGTCCGGCTCGCCGTAGCAGCGGTAGTTCCCGCCGCTGCGCCGCGGCGGGGGCATCAAACCGATCGATTCGTAGTAAAGCAGAGCCGTGCGGCTCAGGCAGCAGCGGCGGGCGAGTTGGGTCACGGTGAGCATCGTCCACTTCCACTGTGAACCCTGGAGTCATAGACAGGTCAAGAGGCCGGGGCAAAGAAAATGGAGGCGCGCCGCTGGGGCCGGCTCAGCCGAGGGCGGCGTTCGGTTCCTGCTGCTCGCTCTCGCGCTCCGGCGGTTGGTCGCCGGCCATGAAGCGCTGGAGATACGCGAGCGGGTCCTCGCAGGCGGCCATCTGCCGCAGGTGGTACTTCCAGACCTCGGCACGGTTGGTGCGGCGCGTGAAGGGCTTGCGCGTCACCTCCATCACGCGGCCGTCCGCGGTGACCCGGCGATAGGTGGTGCCGGGCACGGAGAAGGCGATCCGCGAGCCCGAGCGCCAGAAGCAGCGCGCGAACTCGTGAGAGAAGACGAGCGCGTAATACCGGCCCTCCGAAGCGAGCAACTCAAGCGCCTGTTCCGTCCCCGGCCACGCAGGCCGCAGGTGGGACTGAAACCAGAGGCGGAACTCGAAGCCGTTGAACTGGGCCTGGTTGAGCAAGCGCCGCAGCGTTTCCTTCCGATTCATGCCTCTCGCCTTCCCAGCCTGCCAGTGTCTATCCCGAATGGGAAGCGGCTGTTCAATCGCTGAACGCAGGGATTCCCGGTGCCCCGCTTCCGAGGGGACAGTTCCCTCCCATTGTGCGGGCGCGGGTAGTAGGGGTCGCATCCCCCAAATGGGAGAAATCCCTTGCCCGCCCGGCTGTGCAACCGGTAGTCTAGGTTCGTCTTTTCCGGGCCCCGCAAGAAACCACGTCCTCTATGCCGCTCTCCGCAGAAGCCCTTTCGGAACTGCTCGGTACGCTTTACGAGGCGGCGGCCTCGCCGGAGCGGTGGCCGGTCTTCCTCAGCGCTCTCGATCGCGCGGGCGGGGCCGATGCCTCGTTGCTCGTGACCGTATCGCCGGAAGGGGAGATCCACTCCATTCTGAGCGATGGGTTCGATCCTTCCGCGGCGGGAGCGTACCGCCGGCATTACTGCCGCCACGATGAGTTGCTAAGCCGGTTCATCGCAGCCCGCCAATTGCACGGGGAGTGGATCGGCACCCGCCAATCGGTGATGCCAGAAGCCGAGTTCGAGCGGTCGACGATCTACAACGAATTCGCCCGACCGCTGGGCCTCAAACACCAGTGCGGCGCGATGCTGGGAGGGCTGGACGGCGGAGTGGAGGCCGGGGTGGCCCTGGAGGGGGCGGCTGATCGGGCGGGATTCGGCGAAGATACCATTCGGCTGCTTGCCATGCTGGCCCCTCACGTGAAGCGAGCTTTGACCACCCACCGCACGTTGAGCGACCTGCGCGCGCGGCACGCCGGGCTGCTCGAGTCGGTGGAGAGCTTCTCGCTGGCCGTACTCAGCCTGGGCGCCGGCGGGCGCGTGATCCGGGCCAGTTCGACGGCGATGAAGATCCTTGAGGCGCGCGACGGCGTTCAACTGGAAGAGGGCACGTTGCGGGCAACGCGTTCGGGGGAGCAGACAAGGTTAAGCGCCCTGATTGCCGGAGCCGTGGCCACCGGCTCCGGC
>JBAVMZ010000442.1:0-13957 GCA_049690595.1 Occallatibacter sp.
GGATGGGCGCGGAAGAGCTGGCGCTGGTCATCCGCAGGCGCTTCCCCAAGGCCGATGCCGACCTCGAAGCCGACCTTGCCGAATGCGAGCTGGCTGCCAGCGGCGAGACCGTGACCCCAGCCCAGGCACTGCGGCTGGTCCAGCTTCTCTCGCTGCACCGCGACAAGCTGCTTGCCGCCGCCCGGGCTGGCGGCCAGACCACGATTCCATCCAACGCGGAAACACAACCGCAGGAAAGGCCCCGATGAGCGACGAACCGATCCAGACCGAAAACCCCGAGACCGCCGCACAGCCCGCCAGCGAGCCCGAGCCACAGCCGCCCGTGCTGCCCGCAACAGCCGAGCTGATTGCCCACGCGCGCGCCGAAATGGGCCGCGTGGTGGCCGGCCAGGCGCAGGCCGTCGAGGAGGTGCTCTACGCCGTACTGTGCCAGGGCCACGCCCTGCTCGAAGGCGTGCCGGGTATCGCCAAGACGCTGATTGTGAAGACCTTCGGGCGGCTGCTCGGCCTGGGGTTCCAGCGCGTTCAGGCCACGCCCGACCTGATGCCCGCGGACATTCTGGGCACCACGCTGCTGCGCCCGGGCGCCGAGAACTTCAGCTTCCATGCCGGGCCGGTCTTTACCGATCTGCTGCTGGTGGACGAGATCAACCGCATGCCTCCGCGCACCCAGGCCGCGCTGCTGGAGTGCATGGAAGAGCGCCAGGTGACCACCGACGGCGTGCGCAGGCCCCTGCCCGTCTGGTTCACCGTCTTCGCCACACAGAACCCGGTCGACTTCGAAGGCACCTACCCGCTGCCCGAAGCCCAGCTCGACCGCTTCCTGCTCAAGATTCGCCTGGCGTACCCCAGCGAGGCCGAGGAGATGCAGATTCTGGAGCGGCACCACGCCGGCTCGGGCGCCGGCATCCTCGACGACGCGGCCATTGTGCCCATCCCCGCCGGCCTGTTGACGGCGGCCTGCGCCGAGGTCCGCCGCATCCGCATCGAGCCCGAGCTCTACGGCTACATCCTGGCCCTGGCCCGCCGCACCCGCGAGTGGCCGACGCTGCTGCTCGGCGCCAGCCCGCGCGCCGCGCTCAGCCTGATGCGCGTGGCCCAGGCGTCAGCCGCCTTCGACGGCCGCGACTACCTGGTTCCCGACGACGTCAAGCGCGCCGTCCAGCCCGTGTTGCGCCATCGCGTCATCCTCAAGCCCGAAGCCGAACTGGAGGGCTTCGACGCCGACCGCGTGCTGGCCGACGTGGTGGCGGCGGTGCCGGTGCCGAGACAGTAGGCATCAGCACAGTGTATACCTCAGCTGGGAGTATGATGGTGGTATGAAACTCAAGACTTCGGTCACGCTTTCCTCGGACCTGCTCGCCGAGATCGACCGCAACGCAGGGCCCAAATCCTCTCGCTCGGCTTTCATTGAAGCGGTCATCCGCGAATACTTCAAAGAGAAAGTCCGCCGTGCCATCTACGAGCGCGACCTTCAAATCCTCAATGCCAACGCCGATTACTTCAATCGCGAAATGGAAGACGTGCTTCGCTATCAGGCGCCCATAACGTACGAATCGGAGGAATAAAGAGAGATGCGCCGAGGCGAACTTTACCGCGTGCACGATTCGCCGGGAGATAGGAAGGAATACCGGACGTTTGCCATCGCCAGCCGTCAATCCGCAATCGATTCGCGGTTTTCAACGGTGATCTGCGCGCCGGTCTTCAGAAACGGCTACGGCGCCGCAACGCAAGTAGGCATTGGGATTGACGAGGGTATGAAGCATGAATGCTGGATTTGGTGCGATGGGCTGACCAGTATTCGAAAATCCGAGCCGAGGCAATACGTTGGGTCTCTTTCGGGGGCAAAGCTGGCCGAATTCAATCGCGCCCTCGCAATCGCAATCGATCTGATGTGAGTTTTTTCTATGATCTCGCCCTCTCTCCATCCCGACCCAATCGCCGCCCGCTGCGAACGGCGGCGCTGGTGGGGCTTTGGCCTGACCCCGCGCGGCATGGGCCTGCTTCTCTTCGGCTTTGTCTGGCTGATTCCCGGCTTCTGGGTGAGCGCACTGGCATGGACGATGCTGGCCTGGGACGGGCTGGTGCTGCTGGTGGCTCTGCTCGACGGGTTGCGGCTGCCCACTCCCGCGCAACTGACGGCGACCCGCTCCTGGTCGAACGCCCCCGCCCTCGACAGCGAGACCGAGGTCGAGCTTGCCGTCGAGAACCAGGGCCGCACCATCGTCGAGTGCCGCCTGGTGGACGACCTGCCTCGCTGCATGGTCCCCGAACCGGCCACGCTCCGGCTGACCGCCTTTCCCCGCGTTCCTGCGCGGCTGCGATACCGCTTCCGTCCCACCGAGCGCGGCGACTGGACCACCGGATGGCTCTACCTGCGCTACCGCTCGCCGCTGGGCCTGGCCGAGCGCTGGGCCCGCGCACCGCTCACCCAGACCGTCCGCGTTTACCCGGCGCTCCGGGCCGGCGAGGAGCAGCAGATCTTCCTCGCCCGCAGCCGCCAGATCGATCTGCAACTGCGCCGGGCGCAGCAGCGTGGCCTGGGGCGCGACTTCGAGAGCCTGCGCGAGTACCGCGACGGCGACGACCTGCGCGACATCTGCTGGACGGCCACCGCCCGCCGCGGCACGCCCATCACGCGCCAGTACCAGACCGAGCGCAGCCAGCCGGTCTGGATCGTCGTCGACTGCGGCCGGTTGATGCGCTCGCGCGTCTCGGCCGGCAAGGCGGGCCAGGGCGCGCGCCACTCCAAACTCGACCACGCCTGCTCCACCGCCGTCGCCCTGGCGCAACTGGCCCTTTACTCCGGCGACCGCGTCGGCCTACTGGCCTACGGGCAGGGCGTGCAGCAGCGGCTGCTGCCCGGCCGTGGCGCGGCCCACCTGCGGCAGATCATCGAAGCCCTGGCCCTGGCCAAAGCCGAGCCGGCCGAGGCCGACCACCTGCGCGCCACGGCCGTCCTCAGCCGCCTGCAGCCGCGCCGCTCGCTGGTTCTCTGGATCACCGATCTGGCCGAGTCGGCCATGCGCCCCGAGGTCATCGACGGCGCCAGCCAGATTCTGCGCCGCCACGTTCTGCTGTTTGTCGCTATGGCGCAGCCGGAGGTCGAGGCCATCGCCCAGGCGCGCCCGGCCAACGCCACCGAGATGTTCCGCGCCGCCGCCGCGCAGCAGATGGCCGGCCGCCGCGAGCTGCTGCTGGCGCGACTCCACGAGCAGGGCGCGCTGACGCTCGACCTGACGCCCGAGACTCTGACCTCCACGGTCCTGAACCAGTATCTGATGGTGAAGGAACGGGCGATGGTGTAGGTCCGGTGCCGACGTAGCCAACTTAGCCAAATCGCGCTAGACTCGACCCATGAGAAGCGTCAACATCGGCACGCTGAGGAACCAGCTGAGCGCCTACCTGCGGATCGTCCGCAAGGGCGAAGAGGTGATTGTGCGCGACCGCAACGTGCCGGTGGCGCGCATTCTGCCCTTCACGCTGCCTCTGCCGCCGGAGGGCGACCGCGAGGCCGAGGTAGCCTACCTGATCGCCACCGGGCAGTTGACGGAGGCTAAGGGCAAGATGGACTGGGATGCGTACTGGGCCCGGACAAGGCCGACCGTCTCCGACGAGGCGGCAAGAGAAGCCATCGCATGGGCAAAGGGCGACCGCTAGATGGAAGAGGCCTTCTGGGATTCGAGTGCGTTGGTTCCGCTGTGTGTGCAACAGCAGTCCACACCGGTTGTTCAGGCGCTCGCCGGGCGGTACCTTATGGTGGTGTGGTGGTCGACGCCGGTCGAGATTCGCGGCGCCTTTGCGCGCCTGGTCAGGATGGGCCAATTGACGTCCAACGGACCGGTTGGCGCACAGGTTGAGCTGGAGAACTTCCGTTCCGTCTGGCAGGAAGTGCCCCCGAGCGAGGAGTTGCGCGCGCAGGCCGAGCGGCTGGTCGATCGATTCCCGTTGAAGGCCGCCGATGCGCAGCAGCTGGCGGCGGCGCTGACGTGGTCGTTTGGACGGCCCAGGGGGAGGGTGTTTATCTCCGGCGACGCTCAACTGCTGGATGCGGCGCGGCAACTGGGCTTTCAGGCGATCGAGGCGTGAACTGTAAGCTCTTGACGCGCGGGGCGCTACGCGCTACAGTGCTGCCATGATTTGCTCGTTCCGGCATGCGGGTCTGGAGAGGTTCTTCTTGACGGGCAGCAAGGCCGGCATTCAGCCGGCGCACGCCACCAGGCTGCGCAGGCAGCTGACGCTGCTGAATACCGCTAAGAACGCAAATCGCATGAATGTCCCAGGCTGGGATTTGCACCCGCTCAAGGGGAATCTTGCGGACCATTGGTCGGTCAGAGTGAGCGAAAACTGGCGCATGACATTCGCATTCAAGGATGAGAACGCAATCCTTGTGGACTACCAGGATTACCACTGACCGGGGAGGGAGTGAGTATGGGGATGACGATGTACAACCCGGCGCATCCGGGGGAGATCCTGCGCGAATATCTCGGCGATGTCCAAGTAGGCGAGGCAGCGAGGCGCCTGCGCGTGGCTCGCTCCACGCTCTCACGGCTGCTGAACGGACGGGCGTCCTTTACAGCGGCCATGGCGCTCCGGCTCTCGGATGCCTTTGGAACCGAGCCGGGGATGTGGCTGGACTTGCAGCAGCAGTACGATCTGTGGCACGCGACGAAGAAGAAGCGGCCGAAGGTGGAGAGGTTTTTTGAGGCTGCGTAAGGAAAGGCGTTGAGACACAAGCAAGGGAGCACGAACCCATATGGGATCCACGACGCTTGTCGATTTGTTGGACTTGTGGGGTATCGATCTCCGCAAAGCCGCCTCTTCGCCTGTAAGGGTTTTGCGCCACGGCTGCGACGACGATGTGCCTCGCCGTCTTTATAACTTGGGGATTCAATACCTCGAGTGCTACCAGGCAGCCCAAAAGCGTCGGGTCTTCGGAGACGCCAAGATACTCGTGAGCTTCATCAACACCCAGGGGCGCGAGGCAGAATTCGTCGGCGTTTACAACGTGCACGGGTGTGAGAGGGGCAGTGTTGACCCGCCATTTGCTGAGAAGCTCCCGGAGGACCTGTTAGGGAAGTGCAGATCGAATTACCACTACATTCTGACCCGAGATCCTGTATTCGATCATTTCAAGGGATGTGTCAGAATTGAGTGGGACAAAATGCCAAACAGGTGGTGCCGGCGCAACCAAGACGCAAATATGAAGGTCGTTGCGGTCAAAGGGGCTTCCGGTCAGTGGCAGGTTCCAGACGGCCGAGAGGCATTGCTCGACTTGGGGATTGTACCCACCGAAGGCGAACCGGACTCTGAGGAAAGTGGTTCTTACAAAGAGGGGGCGAGACGCCTCAAAACCCATCTTTCAATTGAGAGAAGCGGCGCGCTAGTTCGAGAATCCAAAGCGCAGTTCAAGAAGACACATGGCCGACTGCGCTGTCAAGCCTGTAGATTCGATTTTCTTGACGTCTATGGCGAAGATTACATTGAGTGCCATCACACGATTCCAGTTCACAAGCTGCCGTCGGATGGGTCCACGAGACCTGAGGACGTGGTGCTGCTTTGTTCGAATTGCCACCGGATGATTCATCGCCGGAAAGAGTGGATGAGCGTCGATCAGCTTATCGCTCTGCTGGCCGGCCGAAGGTCTGAAGTCTCCCCCAAGAGCATTTCATAGCCATTCGTTTCCGCCTGCAACCCACTCTGCCCTACTCTCCAGCTGCCGTTGGCCGCAGGCGTCGCGCAAGCGCCCACTTCAGCTCCTCGATGCCCTCGCCGGTCACGGCCGGGATGGCGTGGAACCCCAGCTATTCTCTCCTGACAGGATTCGAGTTCGAACCCCTACTCCGTCCACGGGTCGAGCAGTTTGACCGAAATGCCTCGGACATCGCGGATGTTTCTCGTAACCAGGGTCAGGTTATGGAGCACGGCGGTGGCAGCCAGCAGGGTATCGACGACCGGCCTGGGGCGCTCGCCCGACCAGTCACCCCACAGGCGGGCGGTAGCGGCGTCGACTGGGAGAATGCGGTCGGAGAAGCTCACTTCGAGGCCATCGACCCAGGCAGCCAGCCTGGATGCCGCGTTGGGGGCGGGGTCTTTCCACCTCTTGCCGGCGATTCCCTTGCGGAGTTCGCCCAGGGTGAGCACGCTGATGAAAACAGACGACGGCTCCGCGGCCTGAAGAAACGCGAGCACGCCGGGGTCGGGCCTTGGCTTGCGCGTCTCGCTGAGGAGATTCGTGTCGAGCAGATAAGCGGCGCGCTCGCTCACAGGTCGACCTCCCGGCCCGTGTCGCGGCTGGATTCGATCTCAAATCCCTCCACTTTCGGACCGCCGAGGAGGTATTCGATGAGGTTGGGTTTGCCGGCCACAAGAGCGCGGTAATCGCCGATCGACAGAACAACGGCCCGCTCCGCGCCGTGGCGGGTGATGATCTGCGGGCCGCGGGTCTGCGCCTCTTCGATCACTTCGCTCAGACGGGTCTTTGCCTGCTGGAGCTGCCAGGGAGCCATGGTCGCCTCCATACGTTTCAACCAGAATTATAGTCGTTCTGGTTGAAATTCACCTAACTGGCCGATTCAGGCCGCACACGCCGGGCAAGCGCCCACTTCAGTTCCTCGATGCCCTCGCCGGTCACGGCGGAGATGGCGTGGAACTCGAGTTTGCGGCGCTTGGCGTGGGTGGCGAGTTTCTTGAGCTTCTCGGGGTTGGCGGCGTCGATCTTGGTGGCGATGACGATCATGGGCTTCTCGGCCAGGGGCTGCTCGCCGGCGCGGCTGGAGAAGCTGGCCAGCTCGTTGTTGATGATTTTGAAGTCCTCGACCGGATCGGGGCGGCCGGAGGCGTCGGAGACATCGACAAGATGGGCGAGGACGCTGGTGCGCTCGATGTGACGCAGGAACTGGGTGCCCAGGCCGGAGCCCAGGTGCGCGCCCTCGATGAGGCCGGGCACATCGGCAACGACGTAGGACTGCTCGTCTGGATACTCGCCGACGGTGACCACACCGAGGTTGGGCTCGAGCGTGGTGAAGGGGTAATCGGCGATTTTGGGCCGGGCGGCGGAGATGCGGGAGATGAGCGTGGACTTGCCCGCGTTGGGGTAGCCTACCAGGCCGACGTCGGCCAGCAGTTTCAGTTCGAGGCGGTAAAGGCGCTCCTCGCCCGGGCGGCCCAGCTCATGCTCGCGCGGAGCCTGGTGCGTGCTGGTGGCAAAGTGCTGGTTGCCGCGCCCGCCGCGCCCACCCTTCGCAATAACGATGCGCTCGTCGGGCTGCTGGAAGTCGTGGATCAGCTCGCCGGTGAGCTGGTCGTAGAGAGCGGTGCCGACGGGGACCTGGAGGACGACGTCGGCGGCGTCCTGGCCGGTGCAGTTTGAGCCCATGCCGTGCTCGCCGTGGCGGGCCTTGTGCTCCGGGTTGTAGCGGAAGTGGATCAGGGTGTTGTGGCGCTGGGAGCTGACCATGACGATGTCGCCGCCGCGGCCGCCGTCGCCGCCCGAGGGACCGCCGCGGGGGACGAACTTCTCCCGCCGGAAGGCCATGCAGCCATTGCCGCCGTCGCCGGCCTTTACGCGAATTCTTGCTTCATCGATGAACATAGGAAAGCCAACAGTGGACAGTGAACAGGCGCCTCTACAAACAGAATGCCGTATCTTGAGTGTACGGGAAGCGGGATGCGGCGCAAAGGCCGGTGAAGGGAGACTGCGAATGGGGCGTCCACGCTTGCCTTCGATTCCCTCGGGGGCTATACCGGTTCCAGAATAGCTGTACCCCGGAAGCGATGGACTCAAGTGGCATTTTCCGCAAGAAAATGCCACCTTGCACCATGCCAGCAAGGGCACGGGAATTCTGGAACCGGTCTAAAGCCCCGGGGTTTTCTGGCAGGCTCCCCGACACGACTCAAGTCGTGCCCTTTCAAAACTCATCTTCTGTTAGGATCGGCTTCTTCATGCGATTGGCCTGTGCCGTCAGAAGCGGAGCCGCAGCCCGAACTGAATCTGGCGCTCGCGGAAGAAGTCCGTGGCGTTGACGTTGAGCGGCTGGCCGAAGGCAGTGGAATTGGCCTTCAGGCCAGTCAGGTAATGCAGCGTGGGAAACTCGCCGGCCAGGCTTCCGGGCTCGATCGAGTAGCCAATCGTCTCCACCTCGGTGACGTTTTGGTGGTTGAAGAGGTTGAAGCTCTCGGCCAGCAGCTCGAGCTGGCGCATCTGCCCCAGGTCGAAGCGCCGGCCAACGCGCAGGTCCGCCTTCCATGTCTGCGGGTAACGGAAGGTATTGCGCCCCACGCCATAGACCCGCGGGTCGCCGCCCGAGCCGTTCATGCCCGGTCCCAGGCCGACGATGGCCTGACCCGTCGTTGCGATGAACTCCTCGGGGATGGAGCCTGCGGTGCGCATGGTGAAGGGCAGGCCGCTTCGGTACTGGCCCACGCCCGAGAGCATCCAGCCGTTGGCCAGCCGCCCGGTGAGGCCGCGCAGCTTCCAGGGCTGCTCCCAGACGACGTAGGCTGTGGCCGAGTGGCGCACGTCCAGATTGCTCGTGCCGTACTCCTGGCGGAAGTTGGCCGGGTCGAGAACGTCGTTGCCCGCGACCATCGAGCTCTCGTTCGGGTTCCAGTCCGCGGCGTGGGCCCAGGTATAGTGCGCGTGCAGGCTCAGGCCGCGCCGCGTGTAGCGGTCGATGCGCACGATGGCCGCCTCGTAAGTGGAGTTGGCGCGGCTGAAGAGCTCGGCCACCTGCTGGTAGTTCGGGTTCAGGCGGCCGGCAAAACCAGTGGCGCTCGATGCCGAGGGCCACGAGGCGTAGAAGGGCACGGTGATCCGCGGCGTCCTGATTGGCCCCTTGCCCGTGCTGTCCACGACGCCGTAGGTGATGGCGCCGGGATTGACCGCCGGGTCGATGTTGGCGTCAAAGGCGACGGGCAGGCGGCGGCCCAGGCTGGCGACGGCGCTGACCGTGATTAGAAGGTGCGCGCCCACGCGCTCTTCGAGCGCCACCACGGCCTGGTGCACCTCGGCGTTGCGGAAGTTGGGCGCAAACTCGACCGCGCCGGGCTTGACCACGGTGGTTGGCTCGCCGGTGAGCACGTACGGGAAGGGCGGCGCGCCGCCAGCGTTCAGGTTGTCCGTGGGCCGCAGGAAGAAGTTCAGGTCGCCCCTGAGCGAGCCGGTCTGGGTAAGCGCGTTCAGCAGCGTGGCGTTGCGCGTCCGCCCGTAATACTCGCCCACGCCCAGGCGCAGCACCGGCCAGTGACCCTCGCCGCTGCCGAATGCGAGGCTGAAGCGCGGACCCCATTGATTGCCGAGCGCGGGGGTTCGCTGGGTCAGAGGCAGGTCGGGGTTGGCCAGCCCGGCGATGGGCGGCGGCAACTGCTCCCGCTCCCAGCGCAGCCCGGCCGAGAGCACCAGCCGCTTCGCCGGCTGCCATTGCACCGTCCCGTAGCCGGCCCAGTCGTTGGTGCTCACCTGCCATTGCGACGGGCCCATCGTCTGCGTGTAGTAGGAGTAGCAGGGCAACGGGCCCAGACCGCGCAGCGTGCCGCCGGTGTCGCGCCAGACCTTGCCTGTCGCGTCGCAGTTGTGCTGGTCAAAGGGATTCAACTGGCCGGCGATGCCGAAGGCGGCAAAGGCCAGCGCATCGGAGATGAAGTTCTCCAGGTGAGCGTAGTTGTAGGTTCCGGTCTGGTTGCGCAACAGGCTGATGGCGTCGTGGTTGTGGGCAAGCTCGAAGCCTCCACGCACCAGCAGCGATCCGTGCACCCAGTCCACCGACCCCTGGCCAAGGTAGAGGTGCTCATCCGGGTAGCTGCCCGCGCCGAGGCGGGCCGGGTTGCCCAGCGTAAAGCCAAAGCGCGAGTCGACGGTGATCTGCGGCAGCCTGCCCCAGGCGTTGCCGGCAAGCAACGTCTTCTCGAAGGCCGACGGCGCCGACGGCGGCGCGGATTGGATAATCCGCCCCGCCGAGGCCTGGGTCACGATCAGCAGGTTCGGCGTGAGGAAGGCCTCCCAGCGGCCCAGCAGCCACTCTTCGCTGGCGCGGCTGGAGCCGAAGCTGTGACTCCCGAAGGTTTCCGACGCCCGCGTCAGTCCGCCGCCGGGCGAGTTCCACCGCGCGCCCACGCCCTCGAGCGTGAAGCGGTGGCGCTCGGCCGCCTCCCAGTCGATGCGCCCGAAGCCGGTCCATTGCCGGGACGTGCGCGGCGCCGGACCGAGCAGGCTGTCGAGGGTTTCGAGCATTCCCGAGTAGGCGGCCAGACCCTCCTCGATGGGGCTCGCGCCGCCCAGGCCCAGCCGCGCCGCCAGCACCTGCGCGTCGTCGTTGGTCGGCTGGGCGAAAAAGACATCCGGATGGCGGGCCGCCGAGACGCCGGGGTCGTTGCGGGCAAAGCTGTCGAGCGCACCAAACCAGAAGAGCCGGTCGCGGCGGATGTGACGGCCCAGCCCGATGCCCCAGGTAGTCTCGTTGTCTGTGGGCGTGAAGGGCTCCGGGGTAAAGATCGGGGTGGTGGCCGCCGTGGCCGGCGCCGTTTCTTTCGTCCATTGCGTAAAGGGGTTTTGCGCGCCCCAGAGGCTCTGACGCTCGAAGACGAAACCCTGGCCGTGCAGGCCGTTGCCGCCGCGCCGGGTCGACACGTCCAGCCGGCCGCCGACCGCGCGCGCCGCCTCGGCCTCCAGGTTGCCGGTGGCCGTGCTGACCTCGCGCACCGCCGTCTCGCTCAGCACAAAGCCGCGTCCACCGGACCAGGCGCGGCCCATCCCGGCAGCCTCCTGGCCGCCCTCGGAAGAGGAACTGGCAGCCTTTCCGCCCGTCTCTCCGAAGGCAAGGGCTGTCGAAGCACCGTCCACCGCCAGCTCGGCGCCTCCGGGCGTCGAGAGCCGCGTGTGCACCGCCGAGGGCGTGGCGGAGGAGGCCTGGTCGAGAACAAAATCCTGCCAGCGCCGTCCGCTGACCGGCACGGCCTGCAACTGCTCCGAGGAGAGCTGGGTGGTCACCGCAGGCGTGACGGGGCCGCTCTGTTGGGTTGCGCTTTCGGAGGTCCAACGCGGGGGAATCGCGCCCAACGCGGCGGCGCGGGCGACCTTTTCGGCCGCGGCCAGCAGCAGCGGCGCGGCGATTGCCACGATGGGGCGGCTGGGAGCCACGGGAATCTCGGCGGCGGCCCGTGGCACAGGTCCCGCCTCGGCGGCAGAGGGAGCCGAGGCTTCAGGCAGCGTGGAACGCACCGCCGGCGCGGCAGGGCGCGCGGCGAGGGCAGCCGTAGCCGGCGAAACAGGGAGCGGCGCAGGCTGAGCGGAAGCCGCAACCGACGGCGTGGGCTCGACGCGAGGCGAGGCGGCTGAAGAGGCGGCAACGGCGCTGGCAGGCTGCTCGAATCTGGGGGCGACGGCCAGGGAAGCGGGCGGAACTGCCTCGACCGCGCGAGCAGGCGGCGGCTGTGCGAGAGCGGCTGTCTCGGCCAGGGCGGCGCGGACCGGAATCGAGGCTGCCCTTTCGGGGGCTGGTGTAACGGTCTCCAGCGCGGTTTTGCTGCTGGCGGTCTGCGCCGTGGGAGTAGACGAAATCGGAGGTACGACCCGCGGCGGGGCTGGTGCGGCTGCGCTCTGGACCGCCTTCGGCTGCGAAGGAATGGACGGGGTGGGCAGCGGCACGAACGCCATGGCCGCCTGCACCCGAGCCAAGTGGCCGGCGTCGACGACGATTCCTTCCAGCTCTCCCCGGCCCATTTCCGGAGTCTCGGCAGTCAGCGCGTAATCGCCTGGTGCAAGGCTCGTGAACTGGTAAGCGCCGTTCTTCGCGGTGGTGGTGCGGGCCTCGGCGCCGCTGGCCAGGTTGCGAACCACGACAGTGGCCCCACCGAGTGGACGCGAATGGAGATCGGTGAGCCGACCGGCCAGGCTGCCTGTCCCGGGCTCTGGCGATTGAGCGCCGGCCGCAAGCGCCGCCACAAGAACTGCGGCCCACACCAGCGACTTCGCCAAGCTGCGCCCTGCTCCCACCATCGCGATCCCGGCAACGGCAGACAAGGGGAAAGACGGGCTGTGGCTTCACCCCCGCCGGCCCGTTCTAGGTGTCGGGTCCGGCTCCGGCAGCGCCTCGCGCCCGGAATGGGAGGTCGCAACCGATTTTAGAACCTTTTTGGGGATTCCGGCACTGGAAAAACGCGCCGCACGGCAGAGAAGCCGAGACGGCGCTCACGCTGGTTCGCGGGAAGGCATTGCCTTCTGTCCGGACAGCGCGCCGAGGATTCTCATCCCGCAGGAGCATAGCCGGTGTCTCGTTGGCGAAGATAGGGCAGGCGGAAAGCGCGACAGAACGGCCGGTGTACTGCCCGGCCGTTCACCATCCCTGGAAAAACCAAATTTGGCGGCCCCTCAAGAGTCCGCGCTGGCGAGGACGCCCGCACGACAGCCGATCTGGAGATCGGCGCTACAGTCTCATGCACCGCGGGTCTGCGGAACCATTGGCGAATTCAGGGGTCCTCAGTTTGTCTTGGGCGCGTCGGCAGCAGGGGGCGCGGCCGGCTGGGGAGCTGCCAGGGAGCGTACGAAGGCTACCAGGTTCCAGATCTCGTCGTCCTTGGCGCGGCCCGCATCCTCGGGGAACATCTTGCCCTTGCCCTTACGGATCGAGGTGAAGAGATCCTGGTCCGACTTCGCGGCCAGGGTCTTTACATCGGTAAAGTCGCCGGCCGGAAAATCCTTCGCCATATCCGTCTTGCCGTCGCCATTGTGGTTGTGGCAGAAGGAGCAGTCCCGCTCCCAGAGTTCCTTGGCCCGCGCCTGCGACTGGGCCGTGATCTTGGCGGGGTTCTTGGCGCCTGCCGGCTCCTGGGCCGCGGGGCCGGGCGCTACCGAGGCGGAGATCACCAACAAAACTACTGCGGAGAAGAACAGCAACGGCTTCAACATTCGTACCTCCTCAGTTCGAAAAAACCTTGCATTCAGGACCTTGCGATCTGAATGACTTTCACGCACGGATTATATACCGCATTCCGGCGCGGGGAATGCGCCCAATCGTGCACCGGCGCAGGGGCGGCGCGCACGCCACGGAAGCCCTTTGCGTCTCAGCGCCATTACGGGCCCGGGCGCCGGCCGCAATCGTGGTCGGGCGCAACCGTCCTGCCGTCCAGCCGGAAACAGACCGCGCCGTCGATATCCGTGCTGGCCGTGCGCACCTGCGCGGCCTCAAGCCTCTCGAGCACCTCGTGATGCGGGTGGTGGTAGCGGTTGCGCCGGCCGCAGGAGATGACGGCCCACTCGGGCGCCACGCGCTCGAGGAACTCCGGCCGCGTGGAGGTAGAGCTGCCATGATGGCCCACCTTCAGCAGCGAGCTCTTCAGGCCGCCCTCGGCGAGCATCGCCTGCTCGGACGGCGCTTCGGCATCACCGGCAAAGAGCGCGGAGGTCGAGCCCCAGGCCACGCGCAGGACAAGCGAATCGTCGTTGACCGGCTCCGGTCCCGGCCGATAGCCGCTCAGCGGCGCGAGCGCCGTCACCTGAGCCTCGCCCAGCGCCAGCGCCTGGCCGGCATGCAACTGTCGTACGCGCACGCCCATCCCGGCCGCTTCGCTGAGCAGCGCATCGTACGGCGCAAGGTGCGGATTGTCGCCCACCCACAGCTCGGCGGGATGGAAGTTGCGCAGAACTGCTGGCAGTCCGCCCATGTGGTCGGAGTGGGCGTGGCTCAGCGCCACCACGTCGAGCCGCCGGATGCCCCGCGCCCAGAGCACCTCCGAGACAACCTCCTCGCCGATGTCGAAATCCTGCGGCGCCTGGCGCGGGCCGCCGCCAAAGCCGCCTCCATCCACCAGCAGCGTCCGGCCGCCGGGCGCAATGACCAGCAGCGAGTCGCCCTGGCCCACGTCGATCGCCTCCACCAGCAGAGCGTTGCGGGGATGGTCCACCGCCCTGGGCAGCACAGCGGCCAGCGCCGCCGCGGCCAGCGCGGCAACAGCCAGGCGG
>JBAVMZ010000443.1:0-3474 GCA_049690595.1 Occallatibacter sp.
CGGTGAACGCGGCGGCGGCGGACACCATCAAGGATGCCGGCGGACAGAGCTTCAGCGACTGGAGCCAGATCACGACGGTGACGTACACGAGGTCCTCGGCCAGGAAATAGGCTCGCCGGGGGGACGAATGCGGGCGCGGAGGGTGGGAGTCCTCCGCGCCTCCCCATGAACAGGACAGCCATTTGGTTCGCGCTGAGGAAGGATGTGCGGGTCTGGAGAGCGGCGTTACTCTCTGTGCCTCGCGGTTCCTTGCAGGCGTAAAGCGACGGGGCGGGTCGGGCTGCTTTGGGCGGCGCGCCTCTGCCGCCCTACACGCAGATAGCCGCGACCCCAGTGCTCAACGGAAGGGCGGTTCGTGGAGCCCGGGATTCCGCCCGCGTTGTAGGATGGGCTGGTAGAGATTTGCACGGGAGGACGATCAAGCACGGGGAAGAACGATTCTCTGGGCGGCGCCGATGCTGGCGCTGGCCGCGGCTCTGGGCGCGGGCGCGGCGCGGGCGCAACTGGCGCTGCCCGATGCGAACAAGCAGGAAGCACCCAATCCGCTGACCGACCCGACGGTGAAGCCGGGCAAGATGCTGCTCTACGATCTCGAGGCGCGCTTTGCCAAAGACGTGCTCGAGCGGGGCGGGGCGGCCTTTGCCGAGTGGTTTGCCGACGACGGCGTGGCGCTGGGCAACGGGGCGGCGCCGGTGATCGGGCGGGTGGCGATCGCCAAGTCCGCCAACTGGTCGCCGAAGGCCTACCAACTGACCTGGACCCCGACCGACGCGGTGATGGGCCCATCGGGCGACGTGGGCTACACGTGGGGTCACTTCGAGGGCCGCGGCAAGGACGCCAACGGCAACCCCGTGGTGACCACGGGCCGCTATATTACGATATGGCGCAGGCAGCCGGACGGAAACTGGAAGGTGGTTCTGGACGCGGGGGCCAACGAGCCCGCGACGGCGGGCGACTGCTGCAAGCTGCCGGCGGCGGGAAACTGAGAGCCTGCGGAGAGGTTCGTGTTACCCTCCACATTCCCGTGGTAACTTTCTTCGCTCCCGGGCCCATGAAAAGCACATTACCGACGTGGTAAGACGTATGCGGCCAGTTTCCCCCTTTTGTGTCAGAGTCAACGGCCCGCAATTCGTCGATACTCAACACTGGGTGTGTCCGTCTTATGTTCATCGT
Source organism: Occallatibacter sp. (assembly GCA_049690595.1). Taxonomy (GTDB): domain Bacteria; phylum Acidobacteriota; class Terriglobia; order Terriglobales; family Acidobacteriaceae; genus Telmatobacter. Next base: position 1,174 of record JBAVMZ010000443.1, read on the forward strand.
GCAGGGGCTGCAACCCGGAGAGCGGAGGAGCATGGCTTCGCGGTCCGAATTCGACATCTTCGACCGCAATCCCGATCCGGCTCTCGACGAGCTGACCGAGCTGGCGGCGGTGTTGAGCGGAGCTGACTTCGCTTACATCGGCTGGATGGACTTCAGCCGGCTGTGGTTCAAGTCGCGCCACGGATTCCAGGCCATCGACCAGCCGCGCTCGACAACCGCCTGCCAGTGGATGCTGGAGAAGGGCCAGCCGCTTCTGGTCCGCGACACCAGCCAGGACCCGCGCTTCCCCCCCGAGGGAATTCCCCTGGCCAACGCCACCCATTGCCGTTGCTATGCCGGCACGCCGCTGATCACCTCGGAGCACGAGGTGGTTGGCACGCTGGCCCTGCTTTCGGCGGAGCCGAACATCTTCAGCCGCGAGCACCTGACGCTGCTGGAGGTGCTGGGCCGGCAGGCGGTGACGCGCCTGGAGCTCTACAACCGCATCCGCGCCCAGGAGCAGGCGCAGCGGGCCCGCCAGCGGACCGAGCGGGCGCTGGCCATCGAGCGCTGCTTTGTGGCGGCCACCCTCGATTCGATCCCGGCACTGGTGGCCGTGCTGGACACCGCCGGCCGCATGGTGCGGATGAACTACTCCTGCATCCAACTGACCGGGCTGAGCCTGGCCGACTCGGTGGGCAAGCCATTTGTGGAAGAGGTGCTGGCGGCCGAGGATCGGCAGTGGGTGGCCGGCAAGCTGCGCGAGGCTGCGCTCGGACAGGTCTCCGGCCCGCACGAGACGGCCTGGCGGATCTCCGAGGGCCAGAGCCGCCGCGTGAGCTGGACCCTGCGCCCGCTGAAGGGACCGAACGACGAGATCCAATACCTGATTGTCAGCGGCCAGGACGTGACCGACCAGCGGGAGATGGAGGCCGCGCTGCTATCGAGCGAGGCGCGCTACCGCGAGGTGGTCGAGAACTCGCTGGGCTTTGTCTTCACCTGTTCGACGGAAGGCCGGCTGACCTCGCTGAACGCCTTCACCGCCGAGACGCTGGGCTACCGCGCCGAAGACCTCATGGGCCGCGCCCTGGTGGAGCTGCTGGACCCGGCCAGCCTGCCCGTCTACCAGGAGTGCCTGCGGGCTCTGGACGCCGGCGAAGAGTGGCAGGGGGCGCTGCCGCTGCGCCGCTCCGACGGCATCTTCCGCCGCATCGCCTTCCGCTGCCGCCGCATGGACATGCCCGGCGAGCGCTCTTTCGTCGTGGTCCACGGCATGGACGTGACCGAACAGCACGAGGCCGAGGAGGCGCTGCACCTGGCCATGCGCCAGCGCGAGCTGATCCTGGAGTCGGTGGGCGACGGCATCTATGGCATCGACCTGGAGGGCCGCGTCACCTTTATGAACCAGGCCGCGGCGCGGATGCTGGGCTACACGCCGGAAGAACTCACCGGGCGCTCCATCCACGAGCTGATCCACCACAGCCACGCCGACGGCACGCCCTACTCGCGCGCCTCCAGCCCTATCCTGCAGGCGATGCGGCGGCGCGAGCCCATCCGCATGCGCGACGAGGTCTTCTGGCACAAGGACGGAACCGCCTTCCCGGTGGAGTACAGCGCCAACCCGCTGCTGGAAGAGGGCCACATCTCGGGTATAGTCGTCGCCTTCCAGGACGTGAGCGAGCGGCGGCGCCTGGAGAAGATGAAGGACGAGTTCATCTCCACCGTAAGCCACGAGCTGCGCACGCCGCTGACCTCGCTGCGCGCCTCGCTGGGGCTGATCTCCTCGGGCTCGCTGGACAAGCGGCCGGAGAAGCAGCGGCAGATGGTGGATATGGCCATCGGCAACTGCGACCGGCTGATCCGGCTGGTCAACGATATTCTCGACTTCGACCGCGTGGGCAAGGGACGGCTGGCGCTGAACCGGCGTCCGCTGGAGGCCGCGGACCTGCTCCGCCGCGCCGCCGACACGGCTCACGGGGCGGCCGGCCAGGCGCACATCAGCTTCCGCATCGAGGCCCAGCCGGCGCAGGTGCTGGCCGACGAGGAACGCGTGCTGAAGGTGCTCAACGAGTTGGTGAGCAACGCCATCAAGTTCTCGCCGCCGGAGACGACCATCCGGCTGGCGTCGCAACCCGCGGGCGACGGCTACGTCCGCTTTACGGTCGAAGACCAGGGCCGCGGCATTGCCCCGGAGAAGCTCGAAAAAGTCTTCGAGCGCTTCCAGCAGGGCGACGCCTCGGACTCGCGCGCGCTGGGCGGCACCGGGCTCGGACTCGCGCTCTGCCGCTCCATCCTCGAGCAGCACAACGGCCGCATCTGGGC
>JBAVMZ010000444.1:0-4516 GCA_049690595.1 Occallatibacter sp.
GCCTCAGCGGCGCGAGCGGCCTCGGCGGCACGGGCAGCCTCGGCAGCGCGGACGGCTTCGGCTACTCTTGCGGCTTCCGCGGCACGGGCAGCCTCGCCGGCGCGAAGGGCCTCGGCGGCCCGCTGCACTTCTGCCTCATCGGCGGCGCGGCGGCGCTCATCTTCCATGGCCTGCTGCACGCGTAGACGTGCCTTTTCGCGGCTTTGCGCCCGGGATGCGGAGAAATCGCGGTACTTGGCGCCGTGCAGATTCGCCCACGAATAAAGCGTGGCGACGTCTTCGGGGGTCTCGTTCTGCTCAGCCAGCGCTTTGCGATCCGTCATGTTCCACCCACCTGCCCATGGTCGCCTGGCCCTCGATCCGTCGTCCTTTTGCCCAATTCCCGGGGCAATCTTCGAGGCAACGTAGTCCAGGCAGACACCCGTGGGCATCCTTACCGTGAATCCTAGCCGTACCGCTGTTGTCAGAACAATAACACTTCGAAGGTTACCTTCCTACCACTTTCCTGTCATAGGAGGGACCGAGGCCGCTTGTATTCACCCCGGGAAAGGCGGCCCAATCGAGGAAGGAAGGTCCTTGGATTTCTTGAAGATACCACTTCTCTTTGAAAGCTCCAAGGGGGAAAAAAGCGAGGGCCGCGGGACCGTGCACCGGCTCCGTCACGGGGAGGCCGGCCACCCGGCCTCCGGGCCGAACCTGCAACGGACAGGACAGCGCGCTGCGGCAAGGCCATCCCTGTGGTAATTTTGAGAGAGCGGCCTTGAACGAGCTCGTAGCTCAGTTGGTAGAGCAACGCCCTTTTAAGGCGTGGGTCCTGGGTTCGAGCCCCAGCGAGCTCACCACCCCACCGGCCGCGATTTCTCCCTGCATCAGAGAACCAGGCGAGGCTATAGCCGGCCTCGGCGACATTCCATTGTGCAAGGCCGGTGGAAACGGGGCGGGACGGGCCGCGAAAGAAGGCCATCCCTGGGGAATTGCCAAGGAAGGTGCAGCAGGGGCTGAAGCCCGTCCCTTTGTTTTCAGCGCCTTGCGGCACGACTAGACCGGTTCCAGAATTCCCGAGCCCTTGCTGGCATGGCGCAAGGTGGCATTTTCTTGAGGAAAATGCCACTGGAGTCCATCGCTTCCGGGGTACAGCTATTCTGGAACCGGTATAAAGTCGTGCCCCGGTTACAATGCGCCCTTCCATCGAGTTGTCCGCAGCCTCTGGAAGAGCGCCCTGACTCTCTCCGGGCCCCAAATCCGAGTTCTTCCGCGGCCTTTGGACCCTGGTATCCCTTTTCTCAGCCCCTGGGCCAGAAGTGCTCTTCCGAACAGGCGCGGAGCCGCTCGGCTGCTGTCTCGGCCGTGATGTCGCGCTGCGGCATTCCCAGCATCTCAAAGCCCACCATGAACTTGCGCACCGTGGCCGAGCGCAGCAGCGGGGGATAGAAGTGGGCGTGGAAGTGCCACTCCGGGCGCTGCTGGCTATCGGTGGGCGTCTGGTGGAAGCCCATCGTATAGGGGAAGCTGGTCTCGAAGAGGTTGTCGAAGCGGGTGGTCACGCGGCCAAGAGCATCTGCAAGCCCGTCGCGCTCGGCTGGGGTGAACTCAGGCATCGCTCCCAGGTGGCGGCGGCTAAGGAGCAGGACCTCGAAGGGCCAGATGGCCCACCACGGCACCAGCGCGGTAAAGTGCTCGTTTTCAAAGACGATGCGCTCGCCGGCGGACTGCTCGGCGGCCAGGTAGTCGCAGAGCAGGCAGCGACCGGTCTTGTTCAGGTGCTCGCGCTGGGCGGCGGTCTCGGCAGCCGGTTCGTCGGGGAGGAAGCCGGTGGACCAGATCTGCCCGTGGGGGTGAGGGTTGGAGGCGCCCATCATCGCCCCGCGGTTCTCGAAGACCTGGACGTACTCGATCCAATCCTGGCCGGCCAGCTCCACGTACTCGGCGGTCCAGGCGTCGACGACGCGGCGAATCTCAGGCTGGGTCATACGGGCCAGGGTCAGGGAGTGGTCGGGGTGAAAGCAGAGGACCTTGCAGAGTCCTCGGGCGGGTTCGGCGACGAGCAGCGGGGAGGCCGGGGCCTCTTGGTGGGGAGGCGTGTCGGGAAGTAGCGCTGCGTAATCGTTTACAAACGTGAAGATACTCTCGTAGGAGGGGTTCACCGCTCCGCCCGCCCGTTGGTTGCCAGGGCACAGATAGCACTGCGGATCGTAGGAGGTGGCTGAAGGCGCGGCCTTCTGGCCGACTTCGCCCTGCCAGGGCCGCTGGGTACGGTGCGGCGAGACCATCACCCACGCCTGCCGCAGAGGATTCCACCGCCGGTGCGGAAACTGCCATTTCGTGTTCATAACTTGCTCCCGAGGTCATTGTAATGCGGCGGCCCGCGGGGCCGGCGGCCTGCCAACCTGCTCCGATCGGCTGCGGATGTCAGGAGACCGGCAACAGGATCTCCGTGACCAGCTTCTCTTCAGGCGTCGTCCGCGGGTCGTTGGCATAGTGCTCGATGCAGAAGTCCATGCGCAGCATCCGGTTGGCGCGAGAGACGATCTGGAAAACGCGCTGCGAGGCGGCAGGCAGCTGGGAATAAGGCCCGGTGAGCACGAAGCGGAGGTAGCGGCCGCCGGGAAAGAGCTCGTACGCGAGCCCCGCCGGCAGGCCGATGGGCGGCGCGGCCAGCTTGAACCCGGCGCGGTAGACGCTCGGTCCCATCTGGTAGAGAGAGAGATGGCCTTCGATGCGGTTCCGCTCCTCGATTAACGGGCGGAGGCTGTTGGCAATCCTCCATGCCTCGGGGGCTACCTGCAGAAACGGGCCACGCTTTTCGACAAACGCGAAGTGCGTCTCCGGCCAGGTCACGGTCTCAAAGTCCTCGGTCAGGTTCAAGCAGTCCCTCCCATCCGGCCAGGGCAGCGGCGGCGCCTCAGGCCGTCGGTTTTTCCGGCGGCGGCATGCTGGCCAGGAAGCGCCGAGCGAACTCGGCGCTGTAGTCGTTGAGCAGGTTCTCCACGCGTTGCGGGTCGGGCGAGCGGACGATCAGGCCGGCATGGTGGTGCTTCTTGATGCGCAGCACAATCTCCGGCGCCTTGAAGCCGGCCGTGTCCGGCTCGGCGGTCTGGGCCAGGCAGAGGACGCTGCCGGCGTAGCTCTCGTAGGCCGGGGGGGGCACGTAGTTCTCGCCGCGCAGGTTGACCACTTCGAGTTTGGCCCACTCGCGCCACAGGTTCACCCCGGTTGCCGTTTCCACCAGGTCGGAGATGAAGGCCCCGCCCACGCGGGCGGCGATCTCCAGGAAGTAGTAGCGTCCGCCGGCGTGGGCCCGGATGTACTCGGCGTGGGTGACGCCGCGGACCATGCCCAGCGAGGGGGCCAGGCCGGCGTTGAGCGCGGTCAGCTCCATCCAGTCTCGGCTGGAGCGGTCGACGGTGCGGGTGGTGAAGACGCCGCCCTCGTGCATCACCTGCATGGGCGGCCGGCCGTACTTGTGGACCACCGAGAAGAGCACTCTGCGCTCGCTGACGATCGAGTCCACATGGAAGATCTCGCCGGGCACGAACTGCTCCAGCAGGAAGTGGCTCTGCCGGTCGCCCAGGTCGTCCAGGGCGCGCCAGAGTTGCTCGGGCTCGTGAATCTTGCGAATGCCCAGCGCCGAGGCCTCCGAGCGCGGCTTGAGCAGCCAGGGCGGGGCCACGCGGTCCATGTAATCGCGCAGTTCGTCGTAGTTGAGGACGCGGCAGAACTCGGGCACCAGGAAGCCGGACTCGCGGGCGCTGGTGCGCATGGCCAGCTTGTCGCGGTAGTAGGCGGAGGTGGTCACGCCCATGCCGGGAATGCGCATGTGCTCGCGCAACTGCGCCGCCATCTCCAGGTCGAATTCGTCGAGGGCGATCACGCGGTCGAAGCGACGGCCGCGCGCCATCCAGGAGACGGTGTTGAGAATCTGCTCGCGGGTCAGACCGGCGGGCATGGTGGTGACGTCCTCCAGAGCCTCGCGCGGCCAGTCGGCGTCGCGAAGCTTCTCCATTGTCAGCAGCGTGGGCTTGACACCCATCTCCGCGGCCTGGCGCAGGAAGTCCTGTCCTTTTTCGTAGCTGGCGATGCACAAGAACCGCTGCTCTGTCCCGCTCATCTTTCCCCCGCGTCTCTTCCCTGCCCCGGCCGTCCGCGCCTGCTGGCCGGGCCCTGCCCGCAGGACCGCCTAGCTTGCCTCCAGCACCCCGGGTGATGATAGTTCTACCATAGATGCAACGTCGCGCTCAGACAGGCGAGCCGGCGGCCGTTGCCGTTCCGTAGGAGTTCTTACCGCCGATGCTTTCCGCCGAGGCCATCATCGCGCTGCACGACGCCGCCACGCAGGCCTGGCACCGGGACGCCGCCGCGCCGGCCAGGGAGAATGGCTGGCTGGGAGCGGTGGAGCGCCAGCACCGGGCCAACTTCGAACTCTGGCACATCGAGGACGAGGCGCGCGCTCCCGGCGCCACCGACGCGCGGCTGGCCGGGGTCAAGCGGCGCATCGACCGGACCAACCAGCGCCGCA
>JBAVMZ010000445.1:0-3065 GCA_049690595.1 Occallatibacter sp.
GTGCCGAAGAGTACTGAATCGGCCAAGCCAAGCGGTCCGGCGGCGGGAAGCGCGGCAGAGAGCTCGCTGCGCGTAGATGTGGCGCTGCTGAACCGGATGATGAACCTGGTGGGCGAGCTGGTGCTGACGCGCAACCAGGTCTTGCAGGCCACCTCGGCCGACCCCAGGATGACCATGCTCACGCGGCGGCTGGACATGGTGACCGCCGATCTGCGCGAGAGCGTGATGAAGGCGCGCATGCAGCCGGTCTCGAACATCTTCTCGAAGATGCCGCGGATGGTGCGGGACCTTTCGCAGACGCTGGGCAGGCGGGTGCGGCTCGAGATGGAGGGTCAGGAGACGGAGCTGGACAAGAGCCTGCTGGAGGCCATCAAGGACCCGCTGACGCACGCGGTGAGGAACGCGCTGGACCACGGCATCGAGCCGCCCGATGCGCGGCGGGCCGCGGGCAAGGACCCGGAAGGCACGTTGAGGCTGCGCGCCGTGCAGGAGGGGTCGCACGTTCTGATCGACGTCTCGGACGACGGGGCCGGGATAGCGGTCGAGAAGGTGCGGCAGAAGGCCATCGAGCGCGGACTGATTACGCCGGTCCGGGCCGCGCACCTGGTGGAGCGCGAGCTGCTGCAACTGATCTTCGTGCCGGGCTTCTCGACCGCCTCGCAGGTGACCAACGTGAGCGGGCGCGGGGTGGGGATGGACGTGGTCCGCACCAACGTGGAGAAGATCGGCGGCAAGGTGGAGATCGACTCGCGCGCCGGCAAGGGCACGACGCTGCGGCTGCGGATTCCGCTGACGCTGGCGATCATTCCCGCGCTGATTGTGCGCAGCGTGGAGCAGAGTTTCGCGCTGCCGCAGGGCGCGCTCTCCGAGCTGGTGCACATTCCGCCGGGCCAGGCGGCGACGGCCATCGAGTGGATTGAGAACGCGCCGCTCTACCGGTTGCGCGGCAAGCTGCTGCCGCTGGTCTTTTTGGACCGGATGCTGGTGCCCGGCCGCGAGCACCGCATTGTGAACGAGCGCGACAACTTCATCGCCGTGCTGGATGCCGATGGCCGGCGCTTCGGGCTGGTGGTCGATTCGCTGGCCGACCCGGAGGAGATTGTGGTCAAGCCGCTTTCGCCGGTGCTGAAGACCATCGGCCTTTATTCGGGCGCGACGGTGCTGGGCAACGCCGAACTGGCGCTGATTCTGGACCCCGGGGCGATTGCGCTGAAGGCGGGCGTGACCATGAGCGCGGACGAAGAGGCCGCGCGGCAGGCGGCCGGAGAGGCCGCGGAAGAAGAAAAGAAGAGCCTGGAGTATCTGCTGGTGGAAGCGGCGGAGCGGCAGGCGGCGGTGCCGCTCGAGGATGTGCTGCGTATCGAGCAGCTTCCGCTCAAGCGCATCGAGTACATCGGCTACCGGCCGGTGCTGAACTTCGAAGGGCAGTTGCTGCCGGTGGAGGACTCGGGCGGCGTGCTGGCGGCGGCCGGGGGCAACCCGGAGGCGCAGATCGTGGTGGTGGTTTGCCGCGAGGGCAACCGTCATGTGGGCATCGCGGTCAGCCACGTTCTGGATGTGGCGGCCGGGGGGGATCTTTTCGAAGCCGGAACCAACCGGCACGCGGGCGGCGTGACTCTGCTGAAGGAGCGCGTGACCGGAGTTGTGGACCTGGGCGGCGTGGCGCCGCTGCCCGTTAGCGAAGAGGCTCCCGGGGAGTGGAGCCAGATTGCGGAGAGCGTGGCATGAACCCGCCTGCTGTCGAGAACCATTGCAAGGACAAGACCGCCGTTGCGGCGGCCATGGTGGAGATGTGCAGCGTGCGCATCGGCCAGGCGCTTTACGGCGTGCCCATCACCCACATTCTGGAGATCGTCGGCTCGGCCCGTCCTCAGCCGGTGCCGCTGGCGCCGCCGTTTGTAGGCGGGCTGGTGCACTATCGCGGCGACGTGCTGACGACGGTGAGCCTGCGCCAGTTGCTCGGCCTGCCGCCGCGCGAGGGCACGCAGGACATTCTAGTGCTGGAAAGCAAGGGCGGCTGCTTCGGCCTGCTGGTGGATTCGGTGGGGGAAGTGCTCACCGCCTCGACGGCTCAGCACGAGCCCAACCCGTCGATTCTGAACGAACGCCGCCGGGCGCTTTTTGCCGGCGCCTACAAGCTCAGGGACTCGCTGCTGGTGATGCTGGATCCCGAGCAGCTGGACCCCATGCGTCTGGGCTCGGCCCAGGCTGCCTGACGCAGGCGGCGGCCCTTGCGGGGCGTTCCGGCCGCCTGGGGGACCGCCCAACAACGCCCCCCGATGGACGCCGGTCCGGAGGTACATATGCGAGCTCTCATTGTCGACGATTCCCGCTTCGTGAGGGGCTATCTGCGCGGCCTTCTCGAGGAGAAGGGCATCGAGTGCGAGGAGGTGGGCGATGGCCAGCAGGCCCTCGACCGTCTGCGCGAATGCGGGCCCTTCGACCTTGTCCTTCTGGACTGGAATATGCCGGTGATGAATGGGCTGGAGATGCTTATGCAGATGCGGGCCGAGGGCTACGGCGAGGTGCGGGTTGTGATGGTGACGACGGAGGCGGAGAACGAATCCATCGAGCGCGCGCTGAGCGCCGGCGCCGATGAGTACCTGATGAAGCCCTTCGACGACGAGGCGCTGACGGAAAAGCTGGCGATGCTCGGACTGGTGGGGGTCTGAACGATGACGCAGGGGGAGCCAACGCGGATTCTGGTGGTTGACGACTCGGCCGTGATGCGCAGCCTGCTGCGCTCGGTGGTTGCCTCGGGGCCGGGTCTTGCGGTGGCGGGCACGGCTGCCGATGGGCAATCCGCGCTGTCGATTCTGGAGAGCCTGCGTCCCGACCTCGTCCTGCTCGATGTGGAGATGCCGGTGATGGACGGGCTGGCGACGCTGCGCAATCTCCGAGCGCGAGGCCACAGAATGCCGGTGATCATGTGCAGTTCGCTGACCCAGCGCGGGGCGCGGGTGACCATCGAGGCGCTGGCCTGCGGCGCTTCGGATTACGTGGCCAAACCGGCCAACCAGAGCAGCCGGGAGGCCGCAATGCAGGCGCTCAGTCAGGAACTGATT
>JBAVMZ010000446.1:0-14257 GCA_049690595.1 Occallatibacter sp.
CCCAAACTCCGCCAGCGCCCGCTCCGCCGACGCCCTCAGCGCCTGCTCGGCCGCGGTCTCGGCGCCCGCCTCCGGCAGCACCCCGCTGAAGTACTTGTGCACCATGTTCACCACGCGGCTCACCAGGTTCCCGTAGCCGTTGGCCAGGTCCCCGTTGTACCGCTGCACCAGCGCGTCGAAGCTGAAGCTGCCGTCCTGCCCGAAGGGAATCTCGCGCAGCAGGAAGTACCGCAACGCGTCCGCGCCCAGCACGGCATCCACGGTTTCCGCGCGGACGACGTTGCCCATCGACTTCGACATCTTGCCCTGGTCGAAGAGCAGCCAGCCGTTGGCCCGCACTGAGCGCGGCGCCTCCAGGCCCGCGGCCATCAGAAACGCCGGCCAGTAGACGCAATGAAAGCGGCTGATTTCCTTGCCGATCAGATGCATGTCCGCCGGCCAGAATTTCTTGAACTTTTGGTCGTCGTCCGTGCCCCAGCCGAGGGCGGTGATGTAGTTCGCCAGCGCGTCCAGCCAGACGTAGACCACGTGCTTCTCGTCGTCCGGCACCGGGATGCCCCAGGAGAAGCTGGTCCGGCTCACCGAGAGATCCCTCAAGCCCGAGCGCACAAACGAGATGACTTCCCGCCGCGTCGACTCCGGCCCCATGAACCCTGGGTTCGCCTCGTAGAACTCCAGCAGCCTCCGCTCGAAGGCCGAGAGCTTGAAGAAGTAGTTCTCCTCGCTCACCGTCTCGGTCACGCGCCCGCAGTCGGGGCAGAGCGTCCCCGGCGGCCCATCCACATAGAGCTCGTCCGAAACGCAGTACTGGCCGGTGTACGAGCCCTTGTAGATGTAGCCACGCTCTCTGAGCGCCGCAAACAACTTCTGTACGCCTCTTTTGTGGCGCTCCGATGTAGTCCGGATGAAATCGTCGTACGTCAGTCCCAGCCGGTCCCACAGGCCGCGGAACTCTCCCGCGATCGCGTCCGCGAACTCCTGGGGCGCGAGGCCCGCCTTGGCCGCCGAGCGCTCGATCTTCTGCCCGTGCTCGTCGGTGCCGGTCAGGAACCATGTCTCGATCCCCAGCGCCCGCTTGCGCCGGGCAATCGCGTCGCAGACGATCGTCGAGTAGGCGTGACCCAGGTGAGGCCGCGCGTTCACGTAGTAGATGGGCGTGGTGAGAAAGTAGTGCTGCTCGGTCTTGGCTGGGCTGGTCATGGGCTCAAAGGCTCTTCCGCACGCGTCCCTGCTGGCTGCAGCGGCGCGCGGCGGTCACCCTCTATCTTACGGTATCGCGTGGTGCGCCTGGGATTCCCCGCCAGGGCGGCGGGATTGCCAGATTGTAGCGCCGGTCTCCAGACCGGCTGTGGCGCGGGTTTCCAAACCCGCGCACGGAGCATCGTGGGGACGGAATCTTCCGGTCGCAGCCCTAGTTCCGCCGGTCCGCGTACCCCTCAGGCAGCTCGCCCGGCGGGCACGAGATCACGCTTTCGTCGTCGGCCCCGCAGTCCTCGATGAACGTAATCGTCGAGAACTCGTCCAGGACAAACTTCGGATACGTCGGGCCCGCCTCGCGCAACGCGCGCATCCGTTCCAGGTGCTCGTTTTGGTAGCACACGGTCTTCCCCGGCTCGGCGAAAATCCACTGCGGAAAGAAGGCCGTGCCGTGCGTCGTGCGCGCGGCGAGCATGAAGCACAGGCTCACGCACGTCCCCGTCGGCTCGTCCCAGCTCACCTTGTAGATCTCCTCGGCCAGCCGCACAATATGCGCCTTCTGGTCGCGCACCCATCGCCCGCCCACCAGCCCGGAGTGAATCCGGTAGTCCACCGTCGTAGCGTTCTTGATGTAGATCTCGTACTGCCAGCCGTTCTCGTAGGTATAAATGATGTGCTTGCCGATGAATGCGGTCAGCTCCTCGGCCCGGGTCGATGCAAAGGATTCCAGTTCGCTCATGCTCTTGCTCCCTGGCACCCATTGTACCGAGCAGTCCGTCGCGCCCGCCGCGCGTTACGGCTCGAATGAGCGGTGCCCGGTCCGCAAACAGCGACAAAAAGTAGCGCCGGTCTCCAGACCGGCTGTGGCGCGGGTCTCCAGACCCGCGCATCCATCCCTTGCACGAACCCAACGGGATCCTGTTCACCAGGAGCACCGTCCACCCCCGCCACTCGCCGGCTGATAAACTATCTGCTGGAAATCCCACGGTTTTCGAGGCGAATTGACGTGTATCTGGAATTGCAGCAAAGCCTCCTCGAGCGGCTGAAAAGCGTGCTCAACGAGAAATACAACCTGGCGGTCGACTCGATCGCCATGGAGATTCCGCCCGAGCTCAAGTTCGGCGAGCTCTCCACGCCCATCGCCTTCGAGCTGGCGCGCAAGCTGCGCAAGGCCCCCAAAATCATCGCCGCCGAGATCGTGGCCGCCCTCGGCCCGCTCCCCGGTTTCGCGTCTTTCGAGGTCGCCGGAGCAGGCTATATCAACGCCCGACTCGACCGCCCCGCCGGTGTCCTCGCCATCGCCGCCCAACCGCCCGCCTCCTCGGCCAAAAGTCCCCTCCATGCATTGGTCGAGCACACCAGCATCAATCCCAACAAGGCCGCCCACGTCGGCCATCTGCGCAACGCCATCCTCGGCGACACTTTTGTGCGCCTGCTCCGCGCCGCCGGCCAGAAGGTCGACGTACAGAACTACATCGACAACACCGGCGTGCAGGTGGCCGATGTCGTCGTCGGCTTCCTGCATCTGGAAGGCAAATCGCTCGCCGAGGTCCGCCAGCTCGTCGCCGACTGCGAGCGCCGCGCCGCCGCCAGCGGCCTTCCCGCCGATGCCATCGACTACTACTGCTGGGACCTCTACGCGCGCACTTCGCAGTGGTACACCGGCGGCACGGAAGAAGAGAACGAAGCACGCAAGCGCCTGCGCTACGCCACCCTGCACGAGATCGAGCACGGCGGCAACGAGACCGCCGCGGTGGCCGAGCTGATCTCCACCGCCGTCCTCCGCCGCCATCTCGAGACCATGCAGCGGCTGGGCATCGAGTATGACTTCCTGCCCCGCGAGAGCGAGATTCTCCACCTCAAATTCTGGGAAGCCGCCTTCGAACTCCTCAAATCCTCCGGCGTCCTCTACTTCGAAACCGAAGGCAAGAATAAGGGCTGCTGGGTCATGACCCGCCCTGGCGACGAGCAGAAGGCCGAGGAGGCCGAAGGCCCCAACGAGGACGCCAAGGTGATCGTCCGCTCCAACGGCACAGTCACCTACGTCGGCAAGGACATCGCCTATCACCTCTGGAAGTTTGGCCTGCTGGGCAAGGACTTCGGCTACAAGCCCTTCTTCGCCTACCCGGATCGCGAGTGCTGGATCTCCACCGAAACCGGCGTCGAGCCGCACCCGCATTTCGGCGGCGCGCAGGCCATTTACAACGTCATCGACTCGCGCCAGTCCGATCCGCAGTCGAACGTCATCCAGGCCCTCCGCGGCATGGGCCACACCGACCAGGCCGCGCGCTACACCCACTTCAGTTACGAGATGGTGGCGCTCACCCCGCGTTGCGCCGAAGAACTCGGCTACGCCGTCTCCGAAGAAGACAAAGCCCGCCCCTACATCGAAGTCAGCGGGCGCAAGGGCTTCGGCGTCAAGGCCGACGACCTGATCGACAAGCTCCTCGCCGCCACGCTCGACGAGGTCACCAAACGCCAGACCGGCCGCGACCAAGCCGAGCGGCTCCAGATCGCCGGCCAGATCGCCATCGGCGCCCTGCGCTACTTCATGCTCAAGTACACGCGCAACTCCGTCATCGCCTTCGACTTCAAGGATGCCCTGAGCTTCGAGGGCGAGACCGGCCCCTACATCCAGTACGCCGTAGTCCGCGCGCGCAACATCTTCCGCAAGGCCGGCCTTACAGCCGAAGCTGTCCTGGCCGAATTCACGCCGTCTCTCTCGCAGCCCCCCGAACCCCCTTTCCGGCACACCAGGCATGTGTCAGGGCACGACTTCAGTCGTGCCGATGAAGCAAAGAAAGACGATGGGGCTTTAGCCCCCGCAGGCTCTCCCTCCAACTCGCAGACCATGTGTCAGGGCACGAATTCACAACGTGTCGAAGGACTCAACCGAAGCGAGCTTTGTAATCAGGGCACGACTTCAGTCGTGCCGCAAGCAGCCGCAAAAGAGGATGGGGCTTTAGCCCCTGCGGCCTCGCTCGCGCCGCTAGCCGCCTTCCTCGCCGGCGCCGAAGACATCTGGTCCCTCTGGCTCCGCGCCGCCCGCCGCACCATGGTGCTCGAGCAGTCCATTGCCACCTCCGAGCCCGCGTACCTGGCCAAGCACGCCTTCCAGCTCGCCCAGGAGTTCAATAACTTCTACCACCGCCATCACATCCTCACCGAGGAAGACCCGGCGAAGAAGACCTTCCTGCTGGCCACCGCCGCCGTCGCCCTGCGCGAACTCATCCTGGCCCTGAGCTGGCTCGGCATCGAAAGCCCGGAGGCGATGTAGGCTGCTTTGATATTTGTTTCGAATCCTTGTCCCATGGCAAATGCTTACTTCGGGAGCACTTGCCATTCGCCCTCATATTGAAGCGCCAGGGTCCACTTAATGCCTTTCATTGGATCGTCGTCCATGCAACTTGACCTGATCTGAGAATTTACAGCAGCTTGAGTCATCACAAAGAACTGATTGGGTTCGTTGTTGGGGACATATGCCAAAACGTAGAAGAGCCCATCTCTATCTTCTTTCGGCTTGAGCAACCAGAAGTTCTTTCTGTATAGCCCCTTAACATCTATAAGAAACATCTGCTTCTGTTCGGGGCTCACAACCATCAGGTCTGCGAGGGGAGTTCGATTTCCCATGGTGAAAGAAACTTCGTACCCGCGCTTACATAATTCCGAGGCCACCGCAAACTGCGCTGCCCATTGGGTACGGTGTCCACTTCGTCTCTTTTGCTCATCTGGCACTGTTGGATATCCTCCGACATGACAGATTAAGCTCCTACCCAGCGAAAAGCAACCGCAGGTCCTTCGACTTCGCTGCGCTTCGCTCAGGATGACAAGTTGGTGGGAATTGCAAGCCAGGCCTGTCGAGGCTGAAGGATTCTCCCAACCCCAGAATCGGGACCGGGGGCACCCTCATTGTTGTCGATTCCGGCAATCAAAAGCTGGAAGCTAAAAGCTAACGGCTAGAAGCCGCCTCTCAGTAGCTCCTGACCCACTCCAGAATCGACCTGACTGCCACGCCGCTCGGCCCCTTGGCAATGTAGGGCTTCGACTCCTCCATCCACGCCACGCCGGCGATGTCGAGGTGAATCCACGGCGTCTCTTCCGCGAACACCTTCAGGAACTCGGCCGCCGTCGAGGCCCCGCCCCAGCGCCCGCCGGTGTTCTTGATGTCGCCGATCTCGCTCTTGATCTGCTCGGCGTACTCCTCGCCCAGCGGCAGCCGCCAGAACTTCTCGCCGCTCACGCCCAGCGCCGCGTCGAACTTCTTCCACGTCTCTTCGTCGTTGGCGAAGGCCCCGGCGTTGATCATCCCCAGTGCCACCACGCAGGCCCCGGTCAGCGTGGCCGCGTCGATCAGGTGCGTTGCGCCCAGCTTCTTTGCGTAGGTCAGCCCGTCGGCCAGCACCAGCCGCCCCTCGGCGTCGGTGTTGATAATCTCGATGGTCTTGCCGCTCATGGCCACCTGCACGTCGCCCGGCTTCTGCGCCTTGCCGTCCGGCATGTTCTCGCTGGCGCAGACCACGGCCAAGACCCTCACCTGCGGCTTCAGCAGCGCAATGGCGCGCATCGCGCCCAGCATCGCCGCGCCGCCGGACATGTCGGTCTTCATCTGATCCATCTTGTCCGCGGGCTTGATCGAGATGCCGCCCGAGTCGAAGGTGATGCCCTTGCCGACGAGGCCCAGCATCGGGCCCTCGCTTAGGCCCTCCGGCTCGTAGCGCAGGACAATCAGCGCCGGCGGCTCGGCCGAGCCCTGGCTCACGCTCCAGAAGGCGCCCATGCGAAGCTCGTGCAGTTTCTCGGTGGAGTAGACCTCGCAGGCCAGCCCCACTTCTTTGGCCATCAGCGCGGCCCGCTGGCCCAGGATGGTCGGGGTCAGCTTGTTGCCCGGCTCGTTGACCAGCGCGCGGGTAAAGTTCTGGCTCTCGCCCACGGCAACGCCCTCGGCGAAGGCCGCCTCGATCTGCGCCTTGTCCGCGTCGGGCGGCACGGCCAGGGTAAAGCTCTCCACGCTCTGGTCCTTGCGGTCGCTGCGGTAGGTGTCGGGGTCGAAGTCGCCCACCAGCGCACCCTCGGCAATGGCCCGCGCGCACGGCCCGGGAGGCAGTTGCTCAGCCACCGGCAGGGCCAGAACCAGCGAGCGGATGCCGCGCGGTTTGCCGAAGCGCACCGCGGTCCCGGTGGCATTGCGCACCGAGTTGACCGTGGCCTTGGCCAGCTTGCCCACGCCCACCAGGAGCAGGCGTCTCGCCCCCAGCCCGGCCGGCGCGTGCAGCAGCAGTGTCTCATTGGCGCCGGCCTTGAACTCGCCGCTCGCCAGCACCGCAGCCGCGGCGGCCTTTACCGCCTCGTCCTCGGTCAGCAGCGCGGGCTGCGGTTTGGCTTCGGGGCCCTTTTCGGTTTGCGTGTCGGCGGCCAGCACGGCCAGCAGGCCGGTCTCGATTCCGGCCAGGGGAGCGATGGTGAGTTCGGTGCGCATGGCCCCATTATTTCACCCGCGCCGCGGCAGGCGCCTCCCCGGGGGTGTGGGATGCTCCCGCCCGCACCCGCCCTACCTCTTGTCGATCAGCCCGCGGGCAATCGAGTCCAGCATCCCGTTGAGGAAGTTGATGGACTCAGGAGCCGAATAGCGGCGGGCAATCTCCAGCGCCTCGTTAATCACCACGGGGAAGGGCGTCGCCGGGAAGCCGATCATCTCCGCAATCGCCATGCGCAGCAGGTTGCGGTCCACGGCCGGCATCCGCTCCAGCCGCCAGTGGCGCGAGCGGTCGGCAATGATCTCGTCGATCTGCTCCTGGTGTGCATTGGCCAGACGGAAGAGATCCTCGGCAAACCCGCGCACCTCCGGCGCCACCTCGTCGGCGGCGTGCCAGAAGGTGGCGCGCACCTGCTCGGGCGTGTGCCGCCCGATGTCCTGCTGGAAGAGCATCTGCATCGCCAGCTCGCGGGATTTGCGGCGTGTGACTGCGGTCAAGGTTGGCCGCCCTTCGCCGCCAGCTTGCGATGCACGCTGACCATCTCGATGGCCGCCGCGGCCGCCTCGAAGCCCTTGTTGCCGGCCTTGATGCCGGCGCGGTTCAGCGCCTGCTCCAGCGTCTCGCAGGTGAGCACGCCGAAGCTGTGCGGAATGCCGGTCTCCTGCTGCGACTGCCCGATTCCGCGCGCCACCTCGTTGTAGATCGCCTCGTAATGGGCGGTTTCGCCGCGCAGCAGGCACCCGAGGGCGACCACCGCGTCGGCGCGCCCGGCCTCGGCCAGCGCGCGCGCAGCCGAGGGAATCTCCCAGGCGCCGGGCACGCGGACAATCTCGATGTCGGCGCGGCGGGCGCCGGAGCGCAGCAGGGCGTCGAGCGCCCCTTCCAGCAGCCGTTCGGTAATCACCGCGTTCCAGCGGGCCACCACAATGGCGAACTTCATCCCCTCGGCCGAGAGGTCGCCCTCGACGGCCACGGGCTTGCCCTTCGCCGGGTCGGTCCACGACCAGAAACTGAACGGACAGCCCGGTTCGGGCTCGACGGTGAAGATCTCCGACTTCCAGCCGGTCTCGGCGATGGGGCTCAGGCGGGTCAAGGCTTCTTCGCCGCCCTCTGCGCGCAGCCATGCGGCAGCGGCCTGGTGCACCGCGCCCAGATGGGTCACTTCCACCAGAACGCTCGCGGTGGAAGGCATACGGCCGCTGACGAACTCCAGGTTGCCGAGCGGCGCCAGGAAGGCGGCGCCGCAGCTCTCCGGCTCCTCCCATCCCCTGCCGGGCGCAAAGCCAAGCGCCGAAAAAAAGCTGCCCAGACGCGCGTACGCCTCGGGGCTGGCTGCGTGCTGGAGGAAGGAAATCCCTTTGATCATGCTTCGATTCTATCGTGCCGGGGGAGGGAATAGGCGATGGTTCAGGGGGCAGGGATTGGGGATCCGGGACTGTGGGCTGCGCAGGGCGAACTATCTGCCAAATGCAGAAGGCCGGCTCGCGGCCGGCCTTCTGGTGGAAGCTCTCGATTGCTGCCTCAGGGCTACGTGGTGGCGCGTGGCTTGACCGCGATGGCCGTAGGCGGAACGACGGTGCCGGTTCCGTTGTACTGGCAGCCCGCATCCGTGCCGCCTGCCGAGACCGGCGTGCAGGCCGGCAGGTTGGGGCTCCACTGCTGCGTCTCCTTCAGCGTGGGCACATCGATGTAGTGCACCATGTTGTCGCCCGCCGTGGAGACGAAGAACAGCTTGTTGTCCGGAGTAAACGCGCCGGCCAGCGGGGCGGTGACCGCGTTGCCGCCGGAGAGTTGCAGGTAGTTCACCGCGCCGGAGCCGGGGACGTAGTACGGCAGTTCCGCGCCGGGCGTCGAACCGGAGTAAGTGACGAAAGCAAGGTTCGAAGCCGGCGAGGTGATCACCTGGTTGATCGCCGTGGGGTTGATCTTCGTCAGGGGCAGCGTGTTGAGCGTATGGCTGAGCGTGAGCGGCTGCAGCACGCCGCCGACCGCGGCCGGGCAGTCGCCGGTCGGGATGGTGACGCCGATGTCGGTGAGCATGGGCCCGCCGGCGGTGACCGCCGCGCCCAGGATGTGCTGCCCGTCGGTGGTCGCCGCCAGCACGTCGGTCTGCGTGGCCACCAGGTCACTTTGCGGATAGAAGACCATGCTGGCGTAGTCGCCGGCCGTGCCCGAGGGGCACCATGCGTGAGCCACTGTGGGGTTGCCACCCAGGTAAGCGCCGATGCCGGGAATGGTGATGGCCACGCTCGACGAGGCGCCGCTCGCGCTCAGGTCATAGGTGGTCCAGCCGGTGCTGGCGTTGTAGACGAAGAGCGTGGGAGTGTTATTGCCCTTCGCGTCCTGGACTTCGCCGACGATGTAAAGGGTCTTGCCGTCCGGCGTCCACGAGGCCGCGGTGCCCACGCCGCCGAACGAGTTGGTCACGGCGCCCCCCGAGGTGTACAGGTAGAAGATCTTCCGCACCGGGTCGTTGATCAGCACCTGGGTGTTATTGGGAGAGACGGCCAGCACCACGCCGGGAACATTGGGATCCTGCTTCGTCAGCGCGTTCGTGCTCGTCGAGTAAACCATCAGCTCGTGCTCGGAGCCGAAGTAGAGCGTGGTGGCCATGCGGTCCATCGCCATCGAATTCGGCACGTAGGGCAGCCGCACCGTCGAAGCCGGCGTGCCGGTCAGCAGCGAGATGGGGATGAAGTACTGCGACTCGCCGGGCGCCGCAAACCAGACGTAATCGGTGGCCGTGCCGGGCGTGGTGATGTTCACCGGGTTCGAGGTAATCGCCAGGCCGGTTCCGTTCTGGCCAAGGACATTGATCGGCGCCGGGTTGCAGGCCGCCGGCTGGCAGACGGCGTAGACCGAGGCCTGGCCCGGGAAGTTGGTTGAGATGGCTCCGGCGCCTCCGGCGTTAATGTCGACCGGATCGGTCGACTGGTAGTCCAGCGTCATGCCGGTAATCGGGTTGCCGTTGGTGTCCAGAACCTTGGTCACCAGGTTCTGGGTCACACCCTGCGTAATCGTCCCGCTGGTCTTGCCGTTGGCCAGGGTCAGGCTGATCGAGGCCGGCGGGCAGGTGGAGAAGTACCCGGCCGAGGAACCGGAGCCGGCCGACGAAGCAGTGATGACCGTGGTGCCCGGCTGCTCGGCGGTGATCTTGTTCGTCTCGCTGTTGATCTGCGCGATGGAGCTGGTGCCGACGGTGAAGTTCAGCGCGCCGATCGCGTCCGTGCAGGAGGGGATCGTGCTCAACGGGACGGTCTTGCCGTTCACGGTGGGAAGCGGGCACGACAGGCTGGGCGAGGACGAACTGGTCACCGACTTCGGAGCGCAGAGCAGCATCTGCTGGTTGCCGTTCGAGTAGCAGGCCTGCACGTCGAGCGGAGTGGACCACTGAACGCCCTGCGAGAGGCACGATGGCGGCCCCACCAGCGAGAGCGAAGTCACCTGGTCATGAAGGTAGATCTCGACCGGGTTCGAGGTTACCGCGCTGGCCGAAGCCGTCACGTAGGCGGAGGTGTACGGCAGCCCGTTGGTCGTCGGCAGCGGACTGGGCGGCGTGCAGATAGTGAAGTCCCCAATGCCGCCGCCGGTGTTGCGGTTCCAGCTTCCGGCGCAGATGCTGCCATTCGGCGAGACGTCGGCAACCTGGTGGTTCGTCGTGCCGTAGGTGTAGCCGGAGACGCTGGCCGCATCGCCCTTGCAGGTGGTGGCCGTGGGCGAATTCAACTGGCGCGTCTGGCCCCAGGCCATCGAGACGCCGGTGGTCGCAGGCTGCAGGGTAATCTGCGCCACGTCGGTGATCTTCGGGCCGTAGCCCAGGCCGTTGCAGTAGTTTTGGCCAGGATTGCGCGTGCAACCGGAAATCGAGATACCAGCCGGAATGGCCAGGCACAGCAGACAAACTAGCGTCAGGAACCGCCGCATGAATCCTCCCCGCTCCGCACTGAAAGACGCGGAACGGCCTTCTCGAAGAAAAAACTTCAGAAAACCGGTTGGCTGCGGTGGTCGCGCAGACCGCATTCCGCAGGCGCCTTGGAGCATCTCCGCCAGAGAGATGCCGCCGGCCTCGGAGCACGCTGCGCAGGACAACCGCATCGTGGAGCCACCCGCCCGCAGGCCGCTCGGGACCGGGCCGGGAAAGCATCCGCTCAAAGAAAAAGTGTATCAGGGCGGGGGGCCTCCGGGCAGGCCCGGCGCCCCCGTTCTCCACTCCAATAGACTGCCTGGGAGGCCTCTTCGGAAGCAGCCGCGCTCACTGGGTAGCAGGCATATAGCGCGCGAACCACTCCGCCGCGCGCTCCAGCACGTCGCGCCGGTGTTCGGGCTGGGTGAAACCGTGGCCCTCGTTCGGGTAGACCACCAGTTGCGTCGGCACCTGCTGAGCCCGCAGCGCGTGCCAGAACTCGAAGGACTGCGGCGGCGGGCACTCCCCGTCCCGGTCGCCCACCACCACCAGCGTCGGTGTCTTCGCCTGGCGAATAAAGTTGATCGCAGAGCTCCTCGCGTACACCGCCGGATCCTCGTACACCGAGGCGCCGAAGTAGGGAATCATCCATTGGTCGATCGAGTTCTCGCCGTAGTAGCTCTGCCAGTTGGAAATGCCGGCCCCGGCCACGGCGGCGCGGAAGCGGTTCGTCTGCGTCACGGCAAACATGCTCATGAAGCCGCCGTAGCTCCACCCCAGGATGCCGATGCGGTTCGGGTCCACAGGGTACCGCGCCAGCACCGCGTCCACGCCGGAGAGGATATCCCGCAGGTCGCCGTAGCCGAAGTCCTTGCGGTTGGCCTGGACGAACTCCTCGCCCTGGCCGAAGCTGCCCCGCGGATTCGGCTGGAAGACAAAGTAGCCGAGGTTCGAGAAGACCGTGATGCCCAGGCTGTAGCCCCCGCCCCAGCGGCCGGTCGCCGCAGCTGCAGGCCCGCCGTGCACCTCCACCACCATCGGGTACTTATTCTTTGGGTCGTAGTCGCGCGGCAGCGTCAGCCACCCCTGCACGCGGAACTTGTCGCTGCGCCACGAAGCCGCCACCGTCTGGCCCCAAGCCGGCTTGAGCCCGTCGTTGACGTGCGTTAGTTGCAGGACGCCATCGAGCCCCGAGGTCATCACCGTGCCCGGCCTGGCGCCGTAGATCTCCGGCGCATGCTCAAATGTGCTGGCCTGGAAGACGAACAGCCCGTGGTCGGCCGAGGCCGAAAGGCTCAGCTCCATCCGCCCGTCGCCCACCGTGCCGGGAATCGAGAAGATGGGCGAGCCAAAAGTGACCGCCCCACCCGGCGTGACGCGATCGCCGCCTAGCTTGTAGCGAATCAGTTGGCAGTTGCCCCCGGCCAGCTCGCTCGCAAACAGATACTCGTTCGTCGACCACTCCAGCCACGAGGAAGTCGTCGGCCGACCCTGGGTCAGGTCGCGCGGCGCGCCGCCCTCGGCCGAGACAATCCACACATCGCCGCCCGTCGAGCCCTGGTCGCTCATCAGCCCGCCAATGAAGGCGATCGTTTTCGCGTCCGGCGACCAGCGCGGCACCGCAATCTGCAAGCCGTGCAGCGGTCCGTCCACCGTGGCCGGCGCCAGAATGGCCTTCGGCTCGCCGCCCAGCCCCTGCGTGTAGAGCTTCGCCACCCACCAGTTGTTGTCGCCCGGCGGGTTGGCAGCCACATACGCAAAGCCCTTCGAATCCGGTCTCCAGTCGAACTCGTAGACGTGCAGCGCGGCCGGCGTCGCCATCTCCGGCACGGCAGCCGCGGGCTGGTCCAGCCGGGCCACGGCGATGCGCTGAACCTCCACGCCCTCCTCGCCGATGACCCCGCTCCACGGCTTGATGGCGGCCAGCGCGCTCGCCGGACGCGTGGCCCCCTCCACATAGAGAAACGCGATGCGGCTGCCGTCGGGCGAGAAGGCCGGCGACTCCTCGTAGCCCTTCAGCGCCGCGATCCGCCGCGCGGGCTTGGCGTCCAGGCCGGAGAGGTAGAGGTCGGCCTGGCCCTCCTTTGCGCAATCGGAGAAGAAGGCCAGCGCCTTCGAGTCGGGCCGCCAGGCAATCTGGCCCTCGTCGCAATGGATCTCCGGCTTCGCCGCCGCGGTCACGCGCTCGCTCTTCTGCGGCGAGTCGAGCGGGGCCACGCGGATCTCCTCGCCGCCCTGGGCGCGCTCCACCCAGGCCAGCCGCGCGCCGTCCGGCGAAACGGCCACCTGCTGAAAGCCGCGCCCCGTGCGCGGGCTCCTGAGAATCTCATCGATCCTGGATTTGACCGGGACGGTCTGGGCATGGGCGGGCGCCAGCCAGAGGCCAAAAGCCAGCGCCGCGGAGGCCGCGAGCGTGGCGCGTAGAAACGTGCGAGAAACCGCGAAAACCATAGGCAAATGCTATCAGGGCGAAATTCCCAGGGTCCGCCCCCAGCCGCGGGGCGGACCACCTCCAGGGGATTCTGACCCGTCTGCAGACCACGGGTGCCCCAGGTCTCGATTCTTCAGACTTGGGAAAGCACGAACCTCAACCAACCAGCGGTTTGAATTGAAGGTTCTCCGGCAGCCGATGCCCCCGCTGGGTGCCCCCGGTCCCTCGCATTTGGGGACCGGGGAGACCACGAACCCACACCGCAAACCCACACCCCGCCCACGGTCAGAAACCTGGCGCGAGCCCGCCGGCCCGCGTTACCCTTGCCGTTAGCAAGGCGATCCCATGAAGCGATGCCCGCTGTGCGACACCGGCTACCCGAATCACCAGTCCAACTGCGACAAAGACGGCGCGTTGCTGATCGAGTCGCGCGACCTGGAGCCGGGCACAACGATCCGGGGCAAGTACCGCATCGTGCGCCTGCTCGGCCATGGCGGCATGGGGACGGTCTACCTTGCCGAGCACATCCTGCTCGGCCAGCCCCGCGCGCTCAAGTTCATCTCCGCCGAACTCAGCCAGGACGCCCGCTTCCTCAAGCGCTTCCGCCATGAAGCCCAGGCGGCCATCCAGTTGCGTCACCCAAACGTAGTGGAAGTCGTCGATCTCGACCAGGCCGAGGACGGCACCCCCTAAATCGCCATGGAATATGTCGAGGGCGAGGACCTGCGCCAAGCGCTTTTTAAGGCCGCGCAAGACCCCGATTCCGGCTCCGCCTTGCCCCCTGACCCCGCCTTGCAATCAGGCGATGTCTTGTGTCAGGGCACGACTTCAGTCGTGCCGCAACAGCCCCGAAATAAAGGCTGGGCTTTAGCCCCTGCGGGATGCTTTTCCGTCCCCCGCGCCCTCGCCATCGCCCGCGGCATCGCCCAGGGCCTCGGCGCGGCCCACGCCAAGGGCATCGTCCACCGCGACGTGAAGCCCGAGAACATCCTCCTCGCCGGCGGCCACGGCGCCCCAGAGACGCCCAAGCTCCTCGACTTCGGCATCGCGGCCCTCGAGGCGTGCGTCACAGCCGTCACCCGCACCCGCGGCCTCCTGCTCACCCCGCCCTACGCCGCCAGCCCCATCGCAGGTGGCGCCCCGTAGGGGCCGCAGGAGGATAGCCCAGGGTGAAGCGCCACCAGGATGGCGGCGCGCAACCCTGGGAAAGCTCGGAAAAAGAAAAGAAGAATGAGCAACGCGCCCCGCAGG
>JBAVMZ010000447.1:0-10258 GCA_049690595.1 Occallatibacter sp.
GCTCCACCTCGCTCAAAGTCGCAGGGCGCGAAACGACAGAGTCGCGCCGCTTCAGCGCCGCCTGGCGCAGCTCCTCGCACAGTACGGCCGAGTCGATGCCGAGCTTCTGCGCCGCATCCATGGCGAACTGGTCGCGCACCAGCCGCTCGGGAATCCGGCGGATGTGCGGCAGCAGGAAGTTCATCGCCTTCAGCTTCTGCTCCGGCGCCGCGCCGGGAAAGGCCTGCCGCGCCCGCTCGATCAGGTAGTCCGATTGCCGCCGCGCGGCCATCAGCGCCGCCGTGTAGGCCTCCACGCCGCGCTCGCGGATGTAGCGGTCCGGGTCCAGCCCGTCGTCGAGCGTGACGATGCGGATGGTGAAGCCCTCTTCGGTGAGGAGCGCAATCGACTTCTCCGCCGCGTTCGCCCCGGCCGCGTCCGGGTCGAAGTTCGCCAGCACGTTGGTCGTGTGCCGGCGGAGCAAGTTCACCTGCTGCTCGGTGAAAGCCGTGCCGCTGGTGGCAATTACATTCTGTATCCCGCGCAGGAAGACCGAGATGCAGTCCATCTGCCCCTCGACCAGCAGCGCGTAGCCCATCTTGCGAATGGCGGTGCGGGCCTTGTCGAGGTTGAAGAGGACCTGGCCTTTGGAATAGAGCGGCGTCTCCGGCGAGTTGATGTACTTCGGCCCCGCCTTCTCGCCGGTCTCGAGCGTCCGCGCGGTGAAGGCGATCACCCGCCCGCTCTCGTTCGCAATGGGGAACATGACCCGCTTGCGGAAGCGGTCGTAGAGTGGCCCCTGCGTCCCATCTTCGTGCTCTTTGGAGCTGAAAAGCCCGGAAGCCCGCAAAACCTCCCCGTCCGCCATCCCGCTCAGGCGGTCCCGCAGCGCATGGAAGCCGTCCGGCGCGTAACCGATGCGAAACGCCTTGATCCCCTCCGCCGTCAGTCCGCGGCCGGCCAGGTACTCGCGCGCCACGGCGCCCTCCGGCCCGGCCAGTTGCTCCTCGAACCAGGCCGCCGCCGTCTCGTGCAACTCCAGGAGCCTGCCGCGCAGCCGCGCCTCGGCCGCCTCCTCGGGCGAAGAGAACTCGCGCTTGGGCAGCGGAATCCCGCACTTGCCGGCCACAATCCGCACCGCCTCCGGGAAGCCCACGTTCTCGATCTTGCCCACAAACGAGAAGACATCGCCCGAGACGCCGCAGCCGAAGCAGTGGTAGAACTGCCGGACCGCGTGGACCGAGAACGACGGCGACTTTTCCTTATGAAAGGGGCAGAGGCCGGAGTAGTTCTGCGCGCCCGCCTTGCGCAGGCGGATGTAGGTCTCGATCACCTTGACGATGTCGGCCTGCTGCTTCACGGATTGGGCAAAGTCGGTCACGGGGGATTGATGCGGCCTTCTATCCGTTAGGGTTGTCCTAACGGATCGATTGCGATTCACCGGGTGAACTCTCTCGGGGTTTAGCCATCGGTCTCTTGCGCCATGATCTTATCAAAGAGCTGCTTCGTAGACATGCGTCCCTTGCTCTGAAGCTTGCGCGTTACGCGATTGCTGATCTCGAGAGCGCCCCCGCGTCCACTTAGCCCCTTGAAGTCACCTTTCTTACTCCAATCCCAATCAGCGCCGGATTTTAATATCTTGTACATTTCCTCCACGTCGAACTTGTCTTGAAGCAGCGCCAAATCGATTACCTGCGCCCCAATGAAGCAAACCGCCCACAGGCCAGCGCCACGTAGGACAATATACTCCTTCGGCGAAGACCACGCCTTGGGCTGCCACTTCTTGAACGCCTCGAAATAGTTCCGAATAACCCTATGTTGCGCCTCGGCATCCTCAAGATGAGACATCTGGGTAGATCTACTCAGCATATACTCGATGCCTGTCTTGAGCCCCCGGAGCGGAATCTCGGAGCCGACTGATTTCTTTCCACCCTCAAAGACCCTCCCATGAAGAGGACTCTTTGTTTCTCTGCTCAATCGCTGCGCGATGTACAATTCCGGATTTCGACGTTTTAACTCCTCTTCCGGGGTTAATCTCACCTCAATTCCATCCAGGTGACTAGTGTTCATTCTCTTTTGGTTGACGTTTATGTCTTTGAAGAGTTGAATTTCCTCGTCACGGCTGAGTCCATAGGCGATGCAAAATGAGACAAGCTTCTCAATCCTCGTATATCCGGACTGTTTTCCGTCCCCGTAATGTAATCTATGGTTTCCGTCTATCCTAGAAATAGCGATCTCATTGTCCGCGGTCGCCTTGACAATGTCGATGTCCAGAATACCCAAATCAGGGAGATCTAGCGATAGAGGATGAAAGGTCAAGACATCCTTCCTGCGCGCACAGAGAAACACCTCGGGCCAGAATGCAAGATCCCGATTCTTGACATACTCGTACGCATCGCGGGCGTGGGCCGGACTAAGATCTCTCTGTGTCCCCCTCGGATTGTGCTTCTGGTCGTAGATATCAGCCCGAGACACCTCGGCTAGATCGGCTAGGGGCGCAAAACCCCTATAAACATGAACGCCGCACACCTTCGCTCTGATTGCAGGAGATTGAAGCTTTGCCGTCTTCTTGATTGACATTTAAATCTTCCCCTGGCTATCTGCTAGCCGCGATTGAGAGGGCGCGTCTGTTTCCCCGCGTTGGCCTCAGGCTTTTTCGAATGGACTCAAGGAGAACGCAGACCGCAAGAAAGAGGCATTGCCATTCTTCAACGTCGCTAAGAGCTGCATCCCCGAAATACCGCTTCTGGGTCAATAGGTAGAAGGTACGGCCCGTTACGGCCTTCTTAATCTCGCTGAAACGGTCACGTACAGGTGAGGAGGGTTTACCGAAGGAAAGCGAGTGAGCACCGTCGTTGCGGATCCGTCTGATTTGATCTAATACCTGCGCCAGGCCTTGGTCTATCAGACCGAGTCGCCTGCACATCTTGATCCGTGAGCTAAAAGTCGATAACGGACTCGAATCTCCGCCCTCTAGCAACTCGTCTGGTTCCTTCGGCCTCGCCGCTTTAGGGAGCAGATATCTACGGAGGATCTCGAGCAGGAGATCGTCCACCTTGGCGGCACCGAGAATGGCGAGCGGCCTGATTCCACGCTCCGCCAAGAGGTCGTCAGCAAACTCGTCAAACCTCTCAATTTCGTCGGTACGTTGCGCCCTCACCTGCATGGCGTTCATCATAATGCACGGCCCCAGGCCCCTAGCCCGCGACTCAGAATAGGACAAAGTTTCTCCAGTTCGCGACCGCCAGGGCCCGCTTCTTTACCACCATCTATCCTGTACCCGGAGCCCCTCGATGCACTTCCAGGCCCAAAAGCCCCTCGGCCCCCAGGGCCGGCGCACCCTGCAGGTCATGAACCGCCACCACGCCTCGCTCACGGACTGGGGTCTGGCCCAGCTCTCCATTCCCGGCGGCGGGCGAATTCTCGACATCGGCTGCGGCGGCGGACGCACCCTCTCGCGGCTCGCCGCCCTTGCTCCCGGGGCCCGCATCTACGGCCTCGACTACTCCCCTGAGAGCATCCGTCTCGCTCGGCATCGCAACGCCCGGTCGGTCCACTCCGGGCGCATGGTCATCCGCCAGGGCTCCGTCTCCCGCCTCCCCTACGCCTCCAACCGCTTCTCCCTCGTCACCGGGGTCGAAACCCACTTCTTCTGGCCAAACCTGCCCGCGGACCTGCGCGAAGTCCTCCGCGTTCTCGCCCCGGGAGGGGAATTCGCCCTCATCGCCGACACCTGGGCCGGCTCCCGCTCCGGCAACTCGCGCACCGTCCGCAAACACCGCGCCAGCTCCCGGATGACCCTGCTCACGCCGGAGGAACACGTGGCGCTGCTCCGCGAAGCCGGCTTCGTGGAGGTGCAGCTTCACCGCGACGCCGACCAGGAGTGGCTCTGCGCCGTTGGCCGCAAGCCCGGCCGCTAGAGCATTTTCCGAATTTGCGTGGACTTTTTGAGAGCAGTGAAAGGTGGCTTTTTCTTGAGAAAAAAGCCAATTGAGTGTGTGGCTCCGGTCTGCAGTAATTCGGAAGATGCTGTAACGCCAGCCCACGACATGCTTCCTTGCGTCCCGCCGCCAGCCGGGCGTCCTGCGTCTGCTGGTCTGGTTGGAAACCTCAGATCCGCACCGGATCCAACTTCGTGACAAAGCCGACGGTGGGCCAGGATCCCAAGGCCTGCCGGAGTCTCCTCAAGCCCCGCGTCCCCCGACCTCAGCATCGCCCCTGACCGCATAGCCTACATGCCTGCCCTTTTGGCCCGCCCCCTCATCTTGACGCCAAATCGGCCCCGGAGTAGCGTCAAGTCAGGCGGGAGCGCGCTTTCGGAGGGCTGCATGACCGGGATTCATTACGTAACGGACGAAGACGGCCGCAAGGTCGCGGTCCAGATAGATCTTCGGGAACATGCGGAGTTGTGGGAGGAGTTCGAGGATGTTCTGGTCTCTCAATCGCGCCAGGACGAAGAGAGTATTCCGATCGAGCAGGTCGAAGCGAAGTTCCTCCAGAGGGGCAAGCTGAGTGCCTGAGTACCGCGTTGCGCTGAAATCCAGCGCGGAGAAGGAATTTTTCCGGCTACCGGAACAGGTCGCCGCCCGCATCCTCCAGAAAATAAAAGCGCTTGCCGAAGACCATCGACCGCATGGCAGCAAGAAGCTCAGGGGCGGAACGGACGAATGGCGCATCCGCATTGGCGATTACCGCGCGATCTACACCATCGACGATGAGGCAAGAAAAGTGGAAGTCACGCGCATTGCGCACCGGCGCGAGGCGTACGAATGAAAGGAACCAAGACGCGAACCGCGGTCCCGTCTCCCATCCGGGGAACTGACCGCGCAAGACTCCGCGATCCTGGCCAGCGTCCCGGAGTTCTTCGAGAAGCTGGAAAGGACCCGTCTCGGCATCCACTAGCAATCCTGAGCGGGATGCAGCGGAGAGGATGCTCTGCGTTGCGCGAAGGAAGCTGGTGAGGGCAGAGAGTCTTCCCGGGGTTCCTTGCCGCCAGAAATACCTGTTGCAACGAATATCTCGCTCGCGCATCCTATCCTGTGTACGGCAACAGGAGGTCCACCATGTCGCTTCGCGTAGTCAAATCCCTTTCGACCACCAAACCTACTCTGGAGGGCGCCGGCGTGCGGCTCGAGCGCGCCTTCGGCTTCGGCAAGACGCGGGAGTTCGACCCCTTCCTGCTCCTCGACGACTTCCGCAACGACAACCCCGCGGATTACATCGCCGGCTTCCCCTGGCACCCCCACCGCGGCATCGAGACCATCACCTACGTGCTGGCCGGCGAGGTGGAGCACGGCGACTCGCTGGGAAACAAGGGCCGGATGGGCCCGGGCGACCTGCAATGGATGACTGCCGGCTCCGGCATCCTGCACCAGGAGATGCCCACGGGCGACCGGCTGGGGCGCATGCACGGCTTCCAGCTCTGGGCCAACCTGCCCGCCGCGCTCAAGATGACCCATCCGCGCTACCAGGACATTCCTTCGGCCGCCATCCCCGAGGTGACGGAGGATGACGGCACCCACGCGCGCGTTCTCTGCGGCAGCTTCTGGGGCAAGACCGGGCCGGTGGAGGGCGTTGCGGCCGACCCGCATTACATCGACATCAGCGTGCCGCCCAACACGCGCCGCCGCATCGCCGTCGATGTGACGCGCAATGCCTTCGCTTACGTCTTTGCCGGAGCGGGTACATTCCGCGACGCCTCGGCGCCGCAGGCGGTGCTGACCGAGTCGGCCACCGACGCCAACGCCGCGCCGGTTTACGACGCCACGAATCATTCGCTTGTGTTGTTCGATCGGGGCGACGAGATCGTGGTGCAGGCAGGGCCGGAGGGGATCCGCTTTCTGCTCGTCAGCGGCCGACCGCTCGAGGAACCTGTTGCCTGGTACGGCCCGATCGTGATGAACACCCAGGCCGAGATCGAGCAGGCGGTGAGCGAGCTGCGCAGCGGGAGCTTCATCCGGCACGGATAATTTCCAGGTCTCAGAAGCGAAGCGCTTCGACAGGCTCGGGGCAGGTTCCGGGGCACCCCCGGGCCATGGGCGACTCTACGAAGTCCCGCGGTCATGGTACTAGACCTCGCTCGGCAGGTCGGCGGAGAGGATGTTCATGGGCGTCAGGCCGCGCTGGCGGAGAGCGCGGAGGCTCAGCGAGTCGTGGCGCTTGGCCAGGCGGCGGCCGTTGTGGTCGACTACGAGCTTGCAGTGGAACCACCGGGGCGGTTCCAGCCCCAGCGCGCGGTAGAGCAGCAGCTGCCGCGCCGTCGACTTCAGTAGATCGGCGCCGCGCACCACCTCGGTGATCCCCATGGCCGCGTCGTCGGCCACGCAGGCAAGCTGGTAACTGGGCGCGCCGTCGCGGCGCCAGACCACGAAGTCGCCAAAGTCGCGGCCGGCCACGAAGCGCTGGGGGCCCAGGTTCTGGTCGACGAACTCGACCACCTCGCCGTCCTGCACGCGGAAGCGCCAGTTCACGGCGCCCGGTGCCTCGAGTTCCATCGTGTTCGGCCCCGGCAACCACTGCACGTCGCCCTGCAAATGGCGGCAGGTTCCGGGGTAGACCGGGTCGTCGTCGAGGAAGTCGAGCTTGCCGTTGGCGTAGAGGGCGTTGACGCCGGCGTGTCCGCTCTCGTGGGGCGCGCCGAGCGCGGCCTCAAGGTCCTTGCGCGAGCATCGGCAGGGGAAGAGACGCCCGCGGCGCAGCAGCTTGCGCCACACGGTCAGATAGAAGTTGTGCCGCTTGCTCTGCTGGTAGGGAGCGCACGGGCCGCCGCGGTCGGGGCCCTCCTGCCAGCGGATGCCCAGCCAGCGCAGGTCTTCGAGAGCCGCATCGGCGTAGATCTGCCGGCTGCGTTCCTGGTCCAGGTCTTCCATGCGCATCACCAGCGTGCCGCCGGCGTCGCGCGCGCGCTGCCACGCGGTCCAGAAGGTGCGCGCATGGCCGATGTGAAGATAGCCGGTGGGAGAAGGCGCAAGCCGGCCGCGGTAACTTGAGGTCGCGACTGGTGCTATGGTGGCCATCCTATGGATAAGTCTAGCCAGCACCGTCTTCCGCGCATATGAGGCTCTTGATTCCGGGGTATCTTGGAAGGTTCCCCCGGTGACTTAGTCTGTCCCTTCGTGGTCGGGGTTCTCTTCGCGTGCGTGGTGCTCGTAGCGGCTCAGGTTCTCGCTGAGCCGGTCGGGGCTCACCGAGATTTCGACGACGTCCATCTCCTTGCCGTCGAGATCCACGATGAACATGCCCATCCGCTCGCCCTCGGGACGCACGAAGATCAGCGTTTGCCCGCCGCCCTTGCGGCTGGTTTCTCGGATCATCCGCTCCCAGCCCGGCCCGAGCCCGTGCTCCACCAGGCTGTTCAATTCCTCGCCGTCCACCGGCGCGGTGAAGTTGTCGATCTCGGCCACGTGCATCCTCCCCACGCCGCCGTTGGTGGCCTTGCGGCCGATGAGGCCGATCAGGCCCATGAAGGGAACCTGCGTGGCATGGACGTGGTAGCGCGTTTCAATCGAGCCGATCACGGCATCGAAGCCCGTCTCGTTGTGGGCGAGCACCACGGCCGGCACCACCAGGGCTGCCAGAATCGCCGTTGCGACAAGCAGAGGCTTCATTTGTCACCGTCCTTCTTCTCACCCTTGCCGTGCGGCGCCGCGTGCGTTCCGCTCACATCGCCCAGCGCGCCGAGCCCGCTCAGGCCCTTGAGCTTGCCCAGGTCCTCCATGCGGATGGGACCCAGGATCAGCACGATGGTCAGCTCCTTCGGCGCGGCCTCGAGAATGAACATCCCGTGCGTCTCGCCGTTGACCAGCTTCACCATCACGTCGGTGCTCTCGCCCGTCTTCTTCTCGCGCTCGCGCACCAGCGGCGACCACTCGGTAGTCTCGAAGTACTGGCGCAGCTTCTCCACTTCTTCTGTCGAGTACTCGCCTTCCTTTTCGAACTCGTACTCGCGGACGTAGATGCCTTCCAGTCCCTCGATCAACTGCCGGGTTGCGGCTTCGTCCTTGTCCTTGCCATTCATGAACTTGGCGGCGAAGGCGAGCATGTTCTTGCCCAGCGTCACCTCGGTCACGTTGGTTGCGCGCGCTGCCAGTTCCTTCTCCACCGGCGGGGGCAGGGGCAGCGCTCCCTGCGCAGCCAGGGGCGCGGCCAGTGCGGCCAGCGCCAGTGCGAGGATTGCCATCCGTTGCTTCATAGTGAACGCTCCTTACTCCCGCGGCCTTGTTGGGTGCGCCGCCAGTTGAGAACTCATGTGGTTGAGGGCGTGTCCGGTAATGCGCAGCGCGATCATCACCTGCCGCCGCGCCTCCTCGCCCTTCCTGCGCTCCTCGCGATCGTGCCAGGCCCAGATAGCCGCGCCGCCGGCCACCGCGGCCAGAGTCAGCGATGCCGCGACGCGGAAGAGCACGGTGCCCTGCTGCCTCGGCCGCCGCCCTGCCTGGCGACGCTCCATGACCCGCTGCTTCAATCCGGCCGGAGCAGGATGCGGCGTGAGCGCCTCGCGCAACTCGTCTTCCAGCCCGTCCATCGTGTCAAACTTCACTAGCCTGCTCCTTCCGCCTCGCCAACTCCGGGATTTGCCGCGTCAACTTCTCTCGCAGCAGCTTGAGTCCGCGCTGCAGGTTGCTCTTCACCGTGGTCACCGGGGCGGCCAGCGTCTCGGCGATCTCCTCCGGCGTCAGGTCCTCCTGGTAGCGGAGAACCAGCGCCGCGCGCTGGCCTTCGGGCAGCGTCAGAAGAAGCTGCTCCACGCGCGCGGCCAGCGGCGAGATGCGCTCGACCAGTTGCGGCCCGTGGTGCTCCTCGAGCTCCACCCACTGCCCGTCGCCGCGCGCCCGCCTGTGCCGCAGCGCATCCGTTGCCCGGCTCATCGCCACCCGCCGCAGCCAGTGGCAGGCGTGCTCGGCCGAGTGCATCCTGCGCAGGTTGCGGTCCAGCTCCAGAAAGACATCCTGCGCAATTTCCTCGGCCAGCCAGCGGTCGCCGGTCATGCGCAGGGCGATCGAGAAGACCATCGCCTGGTGCTCGTCCACGAGTTGTTCGAAGTCGGGCTGCCAGTCGCTGTTCATCTCGGCGCTTCTATCTCCTTATCCGCAGCGCGAGGCGCCGGCGGATGCAGAGATTACGCTACGGAGCAGAAAAGAGTTCGCGCGCCGCGATGGGGGAAGCGGGCAGGACGATCGGAACGGGAGAGGCAGCGTGCGCGTTTCCAGAGTGTCCGGAACACCGCGCCGCCCTCTCACGCCCCCGGCTTCTCCGGCCACTGGTGACGCGGATAGCGCCGCATCAGCTCGCGGCGCACCTGCGGATAGAGGCGCTCCCAGAAGCCAGCGAGATCGGCCGTCATCTGCACCGGCCGGTGATTCGGCGCCAGCAGGTGCGCTACCACCGGCGTGCGCCCGGGTCCCAGCCGCGGCGTTTCGGTCATGCCGAAGAAGTCCTGCAGCCGTGAGGCAATCCACGGCGGCTTGCCGCGCTCGTAGTGAACCCGTGTCTGCCGTCCGCCCTTGAGCTTCAGCGTGAGCGGCGCAAGCTCGCGCAGGCCGCGCGCGCCGGTCTGTTCTTCGAGCCACGGCAGAAAGCCCTCCGCCGCGCTCTTCAGTTCGGCAAAGCTGCGCATCCCGGCGCAGAAGCCGGCAAAGAGCGGCTCGATCGGCGGCGGCTCAAAGCCAGCAAACTCCATGCGTCCGCGCCACTGCTCCAGCGCTTGGCCGTCGACGAACCGCTCCAGCCCCGCTTCGAGCGCCTTCTCGGCCAGCAGCTTCGCCGCGGCTTCGGGCTCGGGCGCACCGCCGCTCGACTCCTCGATGACCAGCTCGTCGTAGAGCAGGCGGCTGACCGCATCCACGCGCTCGGCCTTGCGATTCCACTCCACGCGCGCCTCTTCGCGCACGTGTTCGGGAAAAAGATCGAGCAGCCACTCGGGCTCGGTGCGCGCCATCAGCCGCACCAGCGGCATCGGATTCTCCTTGCGGTCTTCCACGTCGAGCGCGATAAAGAACTCGTACTGCGGCGGGGCGCCAGCAATCTCCGCCGAGACGCCGGTTGAGAGCAGCGCCTGATTGCCAGCCCTTCGCCGCGCCACGCGATCGGGAAAGCCCGCAAGCACGGCCTTCAGCAACGCATCGTCGTCCTGGCGCCCGTGCCGCGGCGCGCCGGGCAATCCTCGCAGGCCGGCCAGCGTGCGCAGTTGCCGGAGTTGCTGCCGCGTGCGCTCGTCCTGCGCGGCATCGAGCGCGGTGAGCAGATCGTTCGACGCCAGCCGCGCGCCCGAGCCCAGCAG
>JBAVMZ010000448.1:0-1670 GCA_049690595.1 Occallatibacter sp.
CAAAGGCCGCGGCCTTGCGCTCCGGCACGTTGAGCGAGGTGCTCTCCACCAGCGGCGTCTCGTAGACCTTCACCCGGCCACGGAAGAAGGCGATGCTGGTCAACAGGCGGA
Organism: Occallatibacter sp.; assembly: GCA_049690595.1. Taxonomy (GTDB): domain Bacteria; phylum Acidobacteriota; class Terriglobia; order Terriglobales; family Acidobacteriaceae; genus Telmatobacter. The sequence goes on from JBAVMZ010000448.1 coordinate 112, forward strand.
TCGAGTTCTTGTCCGCCGCCTGGCGCGAAGGATCGTAGACCTCGTAGAAGAAGGTCGCCGTCTGCGCCGAGGTAAAGACGTGCGCCAGGTTGGGAATGATCTCCTGCCCATCGCGAACGAGCGGCGAAGGCTGAGGCTTGCGCGTTGCCGCAGCCCTTTGACTGCTCAGGATAAGAGAGCTGAGTTGGAGCTTCTCCTTGTGCAGGTCGGGCACAGTGAGGTCTGTCTCAAAGCTGCCCAGCAGGCCGTTCTGGTTCTCCCGCACCACGAACTTCAGGTGATAGTTGCCCGGCGGCAACAGGAATCCCGTGTTGTACTGCACGTTGTGGCGCGTGCGGGCGGCGGAGGGTGCAGTGGGGGGTAACGCAGCTCCGCTGCTGCCCGCCGCGGGCGCAATGGCCGCCGCGGGCGCAATGGCCGTCGCAGGCGCAATGGCCGCCGCAGACGCAATGGCCGCAGGTGCAATGGCCGCGGGCGCAATAGCCGCAGACGTTGTAGCCACCGATGCGGTCTGCTCCTGCGTCAGCTTGATGGTGTCGCGCAGATTGCCCACGGGGAAGCGCGTATTCTTGTCGCGCACTACGCCGATGACGTCGAGCGAAGCCTTGTCGCGATCGCGCTGCACGGTGATGGCCGAGGCCGGCACAACCAGCGAGACCGGCACGTAGTACTTGTTCTCCGCCGTGCGGAAGTATCCGGCGGTGAGGTAGACGGGCAGGTCGGTGTCCGGCAGATCGCTCTGCAACTCCGACTGCAACTGCTGCTCGCGATCCTCTTTCGTGGAGTGTTGGAAGTCGCGCGGGCCGTAATATCCGGCTCGATATTCCATCTTGTCGCCCGTGCGGTTCAGCTTGACCTGAATGTGGCGGAAGCGGCCGTCGCGCGCGGGGTTCGAGCTGCGATAGCCGAGCACGTAGTAGCTCTCGCTATCCGACTGCACCTTGGCGTAGGCCTTGCTGAAGTCGTTGGAGTCGAGGAAGGCCTTGCCGCCCGTGTCGTTGGCCAGCGTGACCAGGGTTTCCTGGCTGGCAAAGTTCGCGTCCAGATCGCTCTGCACGGCCGCTCCGCTGTAGGCCGCCTGCCCGCGCAGGCTCGCCGAGGTGGCCAGTCCGCCGGGAGGCATCGCCTCGAGCCCACGCGAATCCACCGCATAGATGGCCACGTTCGAGCGCACGGCGGCGTTGACCGCCGCGCGCAACTGCGCCTGGTTCTCCACGCCCGTCTTGGTCATGCCGCTGCTGAAATAAAGGATAGATTTCTTCTGGTCGATGCCGGCCAGGTTCTTGGCGACCGTCGCCAGAGCCTGCAGGCGCAGATCGGTGTTGAAGATGTTGTAGTCAGTGTCGTCGGCGGTAAAGCTGCCCGCGTCTTCTGCCGTGCCGGCGCTGCTGCCGGTGGTGCCCAGCTCCTGCCCGGTGCCTTCAATGCCGCTGATGCGATCGAGCACCGTGGCAAGCAGCTTGCGGTCGGTGGTGAAGTCCTGCGCCACCTTGAGCGAAGTATCAAAGGTCACGATGCTGACCAGGTCGGCCGGCTGCATCTGCTTGTCGAGATAATGC
>JBAVMZ010000449.1:0-10260 GCA_049690595.1 Occallatibacter sp.
CCTTTCCTCGGCCATAACCACCTTCGACAACGTAGTTATGACACAGAAAAGACGGCCTTTCCAGCTATTTCCTTCGATCCCGACTCACCCAAATCGACAATCGGCCTGTGAGATATGCGGGCTAGGCAGCCTCTTCGCCGCCGGCCTGCTCTTCCTGCTTCTTTGCCTCTTCCATCTGCTTCTCGAGTTCGGCGCGCTTCTTGGCCTTGGTGTCCTCGCGCTTCTGCCGCTTGACCTCGAGCTGCTTCTCGGCGCCCAGCAGTTCGATGAAGGCCTTCTCGGCCCCGTCGCCCTTCTGGAAGCCGGTGCGCACGATGCGCAGATAGCCGCCCTGGCGATCGCCATAGCGCGGCGCCACTTCTTCGAAGAGCCGCGTCACCGCGTCGTCGGTGCGCAGAAAGGCTAGTGCCTGCCGGCGCGAGTGCAGATCGCCCTTCTTGCCCAGGGTGATCATCTTTTCCACGTGCGGACGAACCGCCTTGGCCTTGGCCACGGTGGTCTGCACGCGGTCTTCCAGAATCACGGACGTGGTCAGGTTCCGCAGCAGAGCCTGGCGGTGGCTGGTGTTGCGTCCGAGTTTGAATCCTGCATTGCGATGGCGCATGACAAATACTCTCTTTCGACTCAGCTTCTAGCTTCTAGCTCCTAGCTTCTAGCAGTCTGCATACGGCATGGCGACCTGCGGTCAGGGGCACATCCGAGCTAGAAGCTAGTGGCTAGCAGCTAGAGGCTGCAATTAAAAGTTTTCCGTCTCAGTGGGCAAATGCAAGTCCACCGAATCCAGCGGCTCGTCCTCTTCGTCGAAGCGGCTGTAGCTGGCAGCCAGCGCCGTCGCCGGCGGAATGCTCGTCGGCCCAGGCACCGCGTTGCCCTGCTCGTCGATCTTCATGCCCAGCGAGAGGCCCATCTGGGCCAGGATCTCCTTGATCTCGTTCAGGCTCTTGCGGCCGAAGTTCTTGGTCTTCAGCATCTCGGCTTCGGTCTTCTGCACCAGCTCGCCAATGGTCTGGATGTTGGCGTTCTTCAGGCAGTTGTAGCTGCGCACCGAGAGCTCGAGCTCTTCCACGCTGCGGTTCAGATTGTCGTTGCGCAGCAGGATGCGGCCTTCCTCGCCCCGCGCCTCGCTCTCGATCTCTTCCTCGAAGTTGATGAAGATGTTCATGTGGTCCTTCAGCAGCTTGGCCGCCAGGCCCAGCGCATCGGCGGGCAACACCGCGCCGTTGGTCCACACTTCGATGTTCAGCTTGTCGTAGTCGGTGATCTGTCCCAGACGGGCGGCTTCCACGACGTAGTTCACGCGCCGCACCGGCGAGTGGACCGAGTCCACCGGGATGAAGCCCAGGCCCAGGTCGGCGTCGAAGTTCTTGTCGGCCGAGACAAAGCCGCGCCCGCGCTTCAGGCGCATCTCCATATCCAGGCGGCCGCCCTCCGACACCGTCGCGATGTACACATCCTTGTCCAGGATCTCCACGTCGCCGTCGGCTTCAATCATGCCGCTGGTTACAATGCCGGGCTGGTCGGCGCGCAGATAGAGCGCCTTCGGGCCCTCGCCCGCAAGCTTGAAGGGAATCTGCTTCAGATTCAGGATGATGTCGGTGGCGTCTTCGACCACGCCGGTGATGGACTGGAACTCGTGCAGAACGCCCTCGATGCGGACCGCGGTCACCGCGGCTCCCTCGATCGAGCTCAGCAGGGTGCGGCGCAGGGCGTTGCCAATTGTGGTGCCAAATCCGCGCTCAAACGGCTGGGCGCTGAACTTGCCGTAGATGTCGGTCAGCGTCTCGGCGTCGACCGCCAGGCGCTTGGGCTTTTGAAATCCTCTCCAAAGCATCATTGTCTCGCTTCTCCGCGCGGCGGGTACGTCGCGATGCATTCTGCGGCGGCCGCGCAAGTTCTCCTTCTTTTGAGTTGTCAGTGGTCAGTGAACAGTGATCAGTTCTATCGTGCCAGCCCATTCTGCGCCGGCTGACATCTGATCACCGAGCCTCGACCACCGTCTTGCACGTTTCGGTGAATCCAATTGATGGATCGGCGGCCAGCTTCAGCTAGTACCGTACCAAGCAGCACGGCAAAAACTGATCACTGACCACTTACCACTTACTTCGAGTACAGTTCCACGATCAGCTGCTCGTTGATCGGCAGGTTGACGTCGGCTCGCTTGGGCAGGCGCAACACGCGGCCCGAGAGATTCTCAAAGTTGGCTTCCAGCCACACTGGCACCGGGTTCTGCGCGGCGTACTGCGCGGCCTGCTCCACGATGATCAGCTTCTTGGCGTCGTCGCGGACGGCGATCTCGTCGCCGGCGCTGACCTGGTAGGACGGGATGTTCACCTTCTTGCCGTTCACCGTGACGTGTCCGTGGCGGACAACCTGGCGGGCCTGGCGGCGCGAGATGGCAAAGCCCAGACGGAAGGCCACGTTGTCCAGACGGCGCTCCAGTGCCTGGATCAGCAACTCGCCGGTCACGCCCTGCGCGCGGTTGGCCTTCTCGTAGTACTCGCGGAACTGGCTCTCCAGCGTGAAGTACATCCTCTTGGCCTTCTGCTTCTCGTGCAACTGCAGGCCGTAGCCCACGATCTTGGCCTTGCGATCCTTGCCGTGCTGGCCGGGCGCGAAGTTGCGCTTCTCCAGCGCGCACCGGTCCGACATGCACTTGGTGCCCTTCAAAAAAAGCTTGGTGCCTTCGCGGCGGCAAAGGCGGCAGACTGCTCCGGTATAACGTGCCATTTCTTCTCCTGACTGCGGATGACGGCCGGTTTACATCCCCGGTGGAGACTTCCTCCCGGCCCGGTTTTAGCTTTCAGCCTTTAGCTTTCAGGTTTCAGCTCTTCTCTTGCCGGGTCGATGCAGTTGCGCTGACCTCTGACAAGCTGAAGGCTGAAAGCTGATAGCTCGTTTACACCCGGCGCCGCTTCGGCGGACGGCAGCCGTTGTGCGGAACCGGCGTGACGTCGCGGATCGACTTGACCTCGATGCCTGCGGCCGCCAGCGCGCGGATGGCCGACTCGCGGCCCGAACCTGGACCGGCCACGCGCACATCCACCGAGCGCAGACCGTGGTCGCGCGCCATGCCGGCGGCATTCGACGCTGCCTGCTGCGCCGCGTACGGGGTTCCCTTGCGCGAACCGCGGAAGCCGAGCGAACCCGAGCTCTTCCAGCTCAGCGTGTTGCCCATCTGGTCCGTGATGGTCACAATGGTGTTGTTGAACGACGCCTGAATGTGGCAGATGCCGAACGGCACATTCTTGCGTTCCCGCTTCTTAAACTTCTTGTTCTTGCCGGACTTGCCGGCGCTCTTCTGTTCCTGCTTCGCCATTAGGTCTTACCCGTCGCTTTCTTCTTGCCGGCAATCGTGCCCTTGCGCGGGCCCTTGCGAGTGCGGGCATTGGTGTGGGTGCGCTGCCCGTGTACCGGAAGCGAGCGCCGGTGACGCGTGCCGCGATAGCTCTGAATGTCGATCAGGCGCTTGATGTGCATCTGGATGTCCTTGCGCAGGTCACCCTCGACGCCACCTTCATCCTCGATCACCTGACGGATGCGGTTGACCTCCTCTTCGCCGAGATCCTGGATCTTCTTGAACGCATCAACGTTCGCCTTTTCCAGAATCTTCAGCGCGCGAGGGTCGCCGATCCCGTAGATGTATGTGAGCGCGACCCGTGCCTGTTTGTTGCGCGGCAGGTCGACGCCAGCAATACGTGCCATTGAGATTCCTTTGCTGCTGCTCGAGGTTATGTGCCTCCGGCCTAGCGCCGGCCCGCACGGGTTAAGCGGAAAGTCTCCAGGGGTTCAGCGCAAGCCTTGAATCAAGCTAACTAGCCCCTTTGTAGTTCATAGTCCGTAGTTCTTAGTTCTCAGTGCTGAAATCCTGAGGCTTTGTACCTGCCTTGAATCCGGCTCGACTGCGAACTACGAACTAAAAACTGCGAACTCCGGCGGAGTTTCCGCCCATGCCAGGCTCGCTTAGCCCTGGCGCTGCTTGTGCTTTGCGTTCTCGCAGATCACGCGAACCACCCCGCGGCGGTTGATGACCTTGCACTTCACGCAAATCTTCTTCACCGATGCACGGACTTTCATTGCTCTACTGCCCTTCTCCGCGGGCCGATCATGCTACCCGTGGAAGCTGTTCAAGCTTTCAGCTTTCAGCCTTCAGCTTTCAGTTTGTCCCTGCCGCGAACCGCCGTTGCGGAAGCAACGAAGCGTCCGCGGCACGAAAAGCTGAGAGCCGATAGCCGAAAGCCGACAGCTAAAAACTCTCACCAGCCCAAAAATCCTATTTGTAGCGGTACACGATCCGGCCGCGGTTCAGGTCGTAGGGACTCAGTTCCACGGCCACGCGGTCGCCGGGCAGAATGCGGATGAAGTTCTTGCGCATCCTTCCCGAGACATGGGTCAGCACCTCGTGATTGTTCTCGAGCTTGACCTTGAACATGGCATTGGGCAGGGTCTCCGTGACCACTGCCATCACCTCGATCGCGTCTTCCTTCGACAAACCGTTTCCCGCTTCTGGCGCCCGCGCGCCCTGTGTTTGGGACCGAGCTGTTACTCGGTCAGGATTCTCGATCCCGTGGCGGTCACTGCCACGGTGTGTTCAAAGTGGGCGCTCATGCTGCCGTCCGTCGTCACCGCCGTCCAGCCGTCGTTGAGCACCACCACGTCCGCTTCGCCGGCGTTCACCATCGGTTCGATGGCGATCACCATGCCGGCCTTCAACCGCATCCCGCGGCCGGCCTCGCCGAAGTTCGGCACCTGCGGATCCTCGTGCATCCGCGAGCCGATGCCGTGGCCCACGAAATCCCGCACTACGGAGAAACCCGCCGCCTCGACCACTGTCTGCACCGCCGAGCCCACGTCGCCCAAAGTCGCTCCGGGCCGTACCGCCGCGATCCCCGCGTGCAGCGAGCGCTCGGTCACCTCGACCAGCCGCCGGGTCCTGGAGTCGATCTTCGTGCCCACCGGCACCGTGATGGCCGCGTCGCCAAAGTAACCCTCGATCACCGCCCCGCAATCCACCGAGACGATGTCGCCTTCCTTCAGCACCCGCCGCGCCGAGGGAATCCCGTGCACCACCTCGCTGTTGACCGAGGTGCAGAGCACGCACGGAAACCCGTGATAGCCCTTGAAGGCCGGCTTGGCGCCCATCGAGGCAATCTTCGCCTCCGCAGCCTTCTCGAGATCCAGCGTCGTGGCGCCTGGCTTCACCAGGCTGCGCACCAGTTCCAGCGTCTCGCGGACCACCCGGCCCGCCCGGCGCATCTTCTCGATCTCCTGCTGCGACTTCAGCACAACCGCCACGTAATCAGCCTTCAGCTCTCTAACTCACGCACAAACCCGCCGTTCGGCCGCGCTTACTGCCGCAGCCGCTCAACGGCGGAAACTATGCCGGCTGCGATCGACTCGATCGCCCGGTCTCCATCCACTTCCGCAAATCGTCCCAGCGCCCGGTAGTGCTCCACAACCGGCGCGGTCAGGCCCGCATAGGCGCGCATCCGCTCCTTGAAGACCGTCTCCGTATCGTCGGCTCGCTGGACCAGCGCGGCGCCATCCACATCGCAAATTCCTTCCTTTTGAGGCGGATGCGAGTAGATGTTGTAAATACGCTGGCAGGCAGGACAGTTCCTGCGCCCGGTAATCCGGCGCAATAACTGATTATAGTCCACCTGGATACTGACGGCAACCACCGGAAGCGTGCTGCCCTGCGCCGCCAGCCGCCCGTCCAGCCAGTCGGCCTGCGGCAGCGTCCGCGGAAACCCATCCAAGATGTAGCCGTTCGCCGTGTCCGGCTCCTGGAGGCGCAGCGCCACCATCTCGTTGACCAGCGAATCCGGCACCAGTTCGCCGCGGCCCATGATCTCCTTGGCCGCCTTGCCCAGAGCCGTTCCCTGCGCCACGTTGCCACGGAGCAGGTCGCCGGTCGAGATCTGCGGAATCTGCCACACCTTGATCAGCTCCTTGGCCTGAGTTCCCTTGCCCACGCCCGGAGCGCCCAACAAAAGAATTGGGCCGGGAATGGTCTTTCGACCAGCTTCCCGGCCTTGCTCTGCCGCTACCATCGATGAGGACATTACCAGGTTTTCCTTCCCCTGATGCGACCGGAACGCGGGGAGAAGCCGTCATAATGCCTCATGATCAGCTGCGATTCGATCTGGTTGACAGTGTCCATGGCTACACCCACCACAATCAGCAGCGAGGTGCCGCCAAAGTAGAAGTTGACCCCCAAACCGTGAATCATGAAATTCGGCAGGTTCTCGAAGACTCGCCCCACCAGCCACAGGTGATCGAGGCGGAAGCCCGAGATCATGAAGGTCGGCACCAGGGAGATGATGATCAGATACAGGGCGCCCACCAGCGTGACCCGGGTGAGAATGTCGTTGATGAAGTCGGAGGTGCGCTTGCCAGGCCGGATGCCGGGAATGAACGAGCCCGACTTGCGGAAGTTGTCGGCGATGTCGTCCGGCTTCATCACGATTGAGATATAGAAGTAGGCGAAGAAGATGATGCCCAGGATGAAGAGCAGTTCGTACCAGGGCTCGCCCGGCTGCAGCGCGCGCACGATGGGCGAGAGGAAGCGGTTCGACTGCACCCACTCCACCTGCGAAAAGAGCATTGGCGCCGAGAGGATCGAGCTGGCAAAGATGACCGGCATGACGCCGCCCGAGTTGACCTTGAGCGGCAGGTGGCTCGACTGGCCGCCCATCATCCTGCGGCCCACGATGCGCCGCGCGGACTGAATGGGAATGCGGCGCTCCGAGCGCTCGACGAAGACAATGAAGGCCACCACCGCCACCATGCCGACCACGATTAGAATCACGGCCAGGAAGGTGAACGGGCCCCAGTAGCTAGTCTGGATCTTGGTCACCAGGTCCATGACGCCGCGGGGCAGCCCGGCGATGATGCCGGTGAAGATCAGCAGGCTCATGCCGTTGCCGATGCCGCGATCCGTGATCTGCTCGCCCAGCCACATGATGAAGGCCGTGCCGGTGGTCAGCGTCAGAACCGTCATCAGGGTGAAGCTGATGCCGGGATTCAGCACCATGCCCCCCCGCTGCAGGATGGCTGCGATACCGATCGACTGCAGGGCGGCCAGAATGACGGTCAGGTAGCGCGTCCACTGCGTAATCTTGCGCCTACCGAGCTCGCCTTCCTTCTGGATGCGCGCCAGCGGTTCATAAACGACCGTAAGGAGCTGGAAGATGATCGAGGCGGTGATATAGGGCATGATGCCCAGGGCGAAGATCGTCATGCGGCGCAGGTTTCCGCCACCAAACAGATCCATCAGGCCGAGGGCCGACCCGTTCTGCGAGCTGAAGAGCTGCTCCAGCAGCTTGCCGTTGACGCCCGGCGTGGGGATGTGCGCACCCAGACGGTAGACGGCCAGAATGCCAAGGGTGAAGAGCACGCGCTTGCGCAGGTCGGGAATCCGGAAGATATTGAGAAACTTCTCAAGCATAGTTTGGTTTTCCGCTCAGGGCATCGCTGCCCGGGAGTCTTTCACCAGTCCATCTTAGTGCATCTTCCGGCTACCCCATGACGCTACCGGAAGCCGAAGACGCGGGATATGCGGCCCGTCACAGGTGTCGGCGCCCTGGCCGGCCACACCCATCTCCATGCCAGCGCGAAATGGGCGCCCCAGGTCCCGTCTTCGGAACCTGGGAACTATACACCTCAGGCCTCGGCCGGAGCCTCGCCGCCCAGAACAACCGCCTTGCCGCCGGCCTTGACGATCTTCTCGATGGCCGACTTGGAAAACTTGTGCGCTTCGATGGTCACCGGAGCGGTCAGCTCGCCGGAACCGAGGATCTTGATCAGCGGCTTCCGGCTCGAAGCCAGGCCGAGCTTGCGGTAGTCGTCGAGGGCAATCTCGCTCACCTCGAGCGCCGCAATGCGGTCCAGGTTCACCACCGTGTACTCGACGCGGAAGATGTTGGTGAAGCCGCGCTTGGGCAGCCGGCGGTGCAGCGGCATCTGGCCGCCTTCGAAACCGCGCATCATGCTCGTACCCGAGCGGGAACCCTGGCCCTTGTGGCCACGGGTAGAGGTCTTGCCCATGCCTGAGCCCATACCGCGGCCCACACGCTTGCGCCCGGTGTTGGCCTTCTTCGGCGCACGCAGATTGGATAGATTCTTTGCCATGTTCTCCTCGCTATAGCGCCGGTCAGCCCGAAATCGGCCCGCCGACTCGCGTTGTGAGAGTTCGTAGTTTTCAGTTCGTAGTTCGCAGTTGGGCGCCATCCTGGCCCGCCGACACCTGTGAACTAAGAACTATGAACTACGGACTGTTATTCGACGATGCGCACCAGGTGCGGCACCGTCTTCACCATGCCGCGGACGGACACTGTGTCCTCGCGCTCCACGATCTGGTTCAGGCGCGTAAAGCCAAGGCCCTTGATCACCAGCTTGTGCTTGGTGGGCGTAGCGATCGCCGAGCGGTAGTACTGAATGCGGATTTTTTTGGTCTCGGCCATGGCTCAGAGCTCCTCCACCTGTTTGCCGCGCATCGCTGCCACTTCGGCGCGATCGCGCAGTTGCACCAGCGCGTCGAAGGTGGCCTTGATCACGTTGTGCGGGTTGGCCGTGCCCAGGCTCTTGGTGAGCACGTTCTGCACACCCACCGAGGTCATCACGGCGCGCACCGCGCCGCCGGCAATCACGCCGGTGCCCTCGGGGGCCGGCTTCAGCAGCACCTGTCCCGAGCCATACCGGCCCAGCACCTGGTGCGGGATCGTCGTCTCGGTCAGGTTCACTTTCACCAGGTTCTTCTTGGCCGACTCGATCCCCTTGCGGATGGCCTGGGGAACTTCCTTGGCCTTGCCCGAACCGTAACCCACCACGCCCGAAGCGGCGTCGCCCACCACCACCAGCGCGGCGAACGACATGTTCTTGCCGCCCTTGACCACCTTGGTCACGCGATTGATGGCCACCACCTGGTCCTTCAGGTTGTACTGGTTGGCATCGAGTTTCTTCTTCAAGATCGTCATTGCTTGTGTCTGTCCTTTGCACCGAGCTGTTAGCCGTCAGCTTTCAGCCCTCAGCCGTTTCGTGCATACCCGTGGATTCTCGGCTCGCCGCCATTCAGCTGAAAGCTGACGGCTGAAAGCTGAAAGCTGCCCCTAGAATTCCAGCCCCGCCTCGCGGGCCGCATCGGCCAACGCCTTGATGCGTCCGTGATAGAGGTAACCGCCGCGGTCGAAAACCACGCGCTTGACGCCCTTGGCTACCGCCAGCTCGGCTACCGTCTTGCCGATCTCCTTGGCCGCCGCGATGTTGCCGCCCGTCTTCAGCTTGATGGTCGAGGCCGAGCAGAGAGTCTCGCCCTTCTGATCGTCGATCACCTGTGCGTAGATGTTGTTCAGCGAGCGGTAGACATTCAGCCTCGGCCGCTCGGCCGTGCCCGCGAGCTTCTGCCGGATGCGGGCATGAATGCGCTGGCGGATTGCGTTCCTCTTGGTTTGCGTAATCATCGTCGTCTCTCACCTATCGGCGGCGCGGCCCGGCCGCGCCGTTCGGTTGAATTTCATGGGTCAGGGTTCAGAGATCCGGGTCAGTTCGTGCCTATTTCGCGGATTCAGTCTCAACAGCCGGTCCCGGCTCGAAGACTGATCCCTGATCCCTGATCTCTGTTCCCTGCCTTTCTTACTTCGAGCCCGTCTTGCCGGCCTTCTTCTTCAGCTTCTCGTCCGAGTAGCGGACGCCCTTGTTCTTGTACGGATCCGGCTTGCGCAACTGGCGCATGTCGGCGGCCACCTGGCCCACCTTCTGGCGGTCGATGCCGCTGATCGTCACATGCGTCTGCTTGGGGTCGATCGCCACCTCGATGCCGGTCGGCAGCGGGAACTCGATCGGGTGCGAGTAGCCCAGCGTAAAGACCACCGTGCCCTTGCCCTTCAACTCGGCGCGATAGCCGATACCGACGATGTCCAGCTCCTTCTTCCAGCCCTTGGTCACGCCCTCGACGGCGTTGAAGACCAGCGCGCGGGTCAGCCCATGCACGGCGGCGTGCTTTTCGGTGGCGCGCACCAGGTGCAACGCGCCTTCCTTCGTCTCCAGCGAGATGCCGTCGGCGATCATCGCCGACATCTTGCCCTTGGGACCCTCGACCAGGACGGTGTTGCCCTCGACCTTGTACTTGACGCCCGCCGGCAGCGGGATCGGCTTCTTACCAATACGAGACATTGCTCAAACCCTTCGTTGGCTTGCGAGTCCCGAGAGTCGCCTCTCGTTCCACTGCAGCCGGGCCGGGCCATAGGACCGGCAGTTCGTAGT
>JBAVMZ010000450.1:0-27355 GCA_049690595.1 Occallatibacter sp.
GGGAGCAGGGAACAGGGACTAAGGGACTAAGGGACCAAGGGCAGGGGGGCTGGATGGTCAGTGGGGGGCGGGCTTGCGCTCCCAGCGCTCTTCGTGGCGGTCGTCGCGGAAGACGAGGGCGGCGACGTGTCCGGCGGGGTCGCGCTCGACGGCGAGGCGGGTGAGGCTGGAGCCGTTGGGATAGAAGAGCAGGTTGGGCGACTCGGCGGCCAGTTCCAGGACGTCACCCTGGGGGGTCTTCTCCAGGAGCTGCTCGCCCTGGCGGTAAAGCAGGGCGGCAGTGTGGCCGAGGGCATCGCGGTAGTCGCCGGCGAGGGCGTCGAGCTGAGCGGGGGTGAGCTTGACGGCCGGCGGATGCAGGGGGACAACGAGGCGCTCGGAGAAGGGCTCGGGACGGGGCTCGGGACGCGCGCCGGCGCGGGGTTCGAGATGAGGTTCGAGGTGGTGCGTCAGCAGCCAGCGGGGCAGCTCGGGCTCGCCGTAAGCTCGGGTCCAGCAGTCGTGCTTGAGGCCCTGGAAGAGCCAGAAGTGGACGCGGCCGCCGGCGGCCTTGACGGCATCGAAGAGCATCTCGCTCTGTTTGGGCAGGACGAGGTTGTCGTCGGCGCCATGGAAGAGCCAGAGGGGGGTGTGGCCGAGGGCGCGGGCATACTCGGCGGGCAGGGTGTTGGCCTGCTGCCAGCGCTCCGGGGCGTAGCTCCAGAAGATGCCGCTGGCGGCGATGGCGACGGCGGCCCAGCGCTGCGGGTGCAGGCGGACCAGCTCCCAGGCGCCGTAACCGCCGAGCGAAAGGCCGCTGAGGTAAGTGCGGTTGGGGTCGGCGTGGAACTCGCGGGTCTCCTGGTCGAGGGCGGCCATGGCCATCTCCAGCATCTCGGGGTCGGTCCAGACGCTGGTGAGCGGGCACTGCGGCATGACCACGATGAAGGGCCAGCGCTCGGGGTGGTCGCGAAGGGCCTGGGGCAGGCCGATCTGGGTCTGCCACATGCCCTCGGAGCCGCGCTCGCCGCGGCCATGGAGGAAGAGGATGACGGGCCAGGATTTGTGGTCGTCGCGGCGCCAGTCCTCGGGCAGGTAGACCTGGAAGCGGTAAGCGACGCCGCTGGAGAGGACGGTGCGGTTGAGGAAGCCGGTGTCCTGGGGGGGCTCGTCGTGCTCGTGCCGGCCCGCGCCGGATCGCGCAGCAGCCAGCGCGGGGACGGCGGCGAGGAACAGACCGCAGATCAGGAGAACAAGAGAACGAAACATAAGAGGAGTCGCAACCAATATAACGGAATACGGGACCGGAGGGCAGGGAATAGGACGGCGTCCGGACAGCGTGTGTCCGATTTTGCGCCGGGGATGGCCGCATCCTGACGAAAATCTTACGGGGCGGCATGAAAGAATCGGAGTGTTCGCACGCACGCCCATGAGCACCCTTGAGCCCGGAGATTTGCTGGACCACTACCGCATCGAGCGCGTTGTCGCGCGCGGCGGCATGTCGGTGCTTTACCAGGCCACCGACACGAGCGATGGCAAGCGGGTGGCGGTGAAGGTGCCGCACGCGGATATGGAGGCGGACCCGGTGCTGGTGGAGCGCTTCCGGCGCGAGGAGCGGATCGGGCTGGAGCTGGACCATCCGGGGATCGTGAAGACCTACGACGGCGAGCAGCGCAGCCGGAATTACATGGTCATCGAGTGGGTGGAGGGCAGGCTGCTTCGCGCGGTGCTGAACCAGGAGCGGCGGCTGGAGCCGGAGCGCGCGGTGGCGCTGATTCTCTCGCTCTGCGATGCGCTGGACTTCATGCACAAGCGCGGCGTGGTGCACCGCGACCTGAAGCCGGAAAACGTGATGGTGCTGGAAGGCGACCGGGTGAAGCTGATCGACTTTGGCATCGCCATGAAGGAAGACGCGCGGCGGATTACGCACGCGGGTATGAGCCCGGCGCTGGGAACGCCCGACTACATCTCGCCCGAGCAGGTGAAGGGCCAGCGCGGCGACCAGCGCAGCGACATCTACGCGATGGGCGTGATTCTTTACGAAATGCTGACCGGGCAGCCGCCGTTCCAGGGGCCAAATCCGCTGGCGGTGATGAACGAGCGGGTGTTGCACGACCCGCGGCCCGCGCGCGAGGTGAACCGGGCCGTAACGCCGGAGCTCGAGGAGGTGCTGAACCGCGCGCTCGAGCGCGACCCGCGCCACCGCTACGCCACGGCCAGCGAGATGGCTCTCGATCTGGAACACCCGGAGCAGATGGGCGTGGAGGAAGAGGGCCGGCGCGCGAAGGGGCCCGGGGTGAAGCTGCCAGGGCGGCGGCGGATGCTGCTGTATGTGGCGCTGGCGCTGGTGCCGATTGTGCTCTTCGGGCTGATGGTGGCGCTGGCGCGGCGGTGAGCCGCCAGCTTTCAGCTCTCAGCACGGTAGTGGCTTGGGCAGGGGCTTGCCTTCCCAAGGTCCGAAAAGTGCGGAGCTTTGGAACGCGGCGCCTGGGGCCAAAGCGGAAGGGAACCGAGCAACCTCGGTTACAGGCTGACGGTCTTAAGGCCGGGGATGAGGTTGAAGTGTTTTACGTTCAGAGTGGCCACGTCGAAGCCGAGGTGGAGCGCCGTGGCTCCGATGAGGAGGTCCTCGATGGGGATGGAGATTCCCTTTGCGGCCTGTTCGCCTTCGATGCGGCCGGCGAGCTGGGCTATCGGCAGCGAGACCGGATGCACAACGAGATCGCGGAATAGCTCATCGACAAAGGCACTGCGCCGCCGGCGGTCGGCGTCGGTCTTGGCGCGGTAAATTCCGTGCGTGAGGTCTATCGCGCTCACGGCGGAAAGCGCGCTTTCTGTGTCACCGAGGAGAGCGCGAACACGCTGAATCATCTGCCGGACGGTTTCCCGGCGCCGCTCGGCGGCGATCAGCACACTGGAGTCCAGGATCAGTCCCATGCCGAGGTGTCACGTGGCTTGCGATTCGCGACGATCTGTTTCATGTCTTCGGCAAATCCGGCGTCCATGATGGGCTCCATGCCCGTCTCTTTTGCGTGAGCCTCGGCGAGGGCGAGGGACTCGGAGAGAAGCCTGCCGCGAGGTTCAGCGGCCACGCGCAGCACCACGGCGGGCGATGCCGCGTCTCCAATGACAATCTCCGCTCCGGCGCGGACGCGGGCCATCAAGCCGGCAAAGTCGCGAGCGGCCTCGGCTTCCGAGATGCGAATCGTCTCCATACCTGCGATGATACCCCGATTTCACTTACCGGTACGACTCGTCGCGGTGGATGACGAACTCGGGGTAGGCGCCGCCGCCCAGTTCGTGCAGGTCCATGCCCATGCGCTCGCCGTCGGCGTCGGCGCGGAAGGGGACGAAGCGGTCGAGGATGGCGAGAAGCAGATAGACGGCCGGGAAGACCAGGCCGAAAAGCGTGGCGATGCCGACGAGTTGCGCGACGAACTGCCCCGGCGCAGGGGCGAAGAGACCGGCGGCGAGCAGTCCCCAGAGGCCGCCCGCGAGGTGAACGGAGATGGCGCCGGAGGGGTCGTCGATGGAAAGGGCGAGTTCGAGGACCTCGACCAGCAGCGGCGTCGCGATGCCGGCAACGGCGCCCGAAAAGAGCGCGGCGGCCGGGGCCAGGAGAGCGGCGGTGGCCGAGGAGACCACCAGGCCGGCCATCCAGCCGTTGGCGCAGAGGCTGGCGTCTGGCTTGCCGAAGCGGACGCGCGTGACGATGAAGGTGGCCACGAGCGCCGAGGCAGCCGAGAGCAGGGTATTGAGCGCGGTGACGGCGAGCGGAGCCTGGGAGCCGCGCATCCAGAGCAGAGCGCCGGCCAGGTTGAAGGCGATCCAGCCGGCCAGCGCAAGCAGGGCGCCAAAGACGACGTAGACGGCGTTGTGGCCGGGCATGGCCGTGGCCAGGCCTTCGCGGGGGAACTTGCCGCGGCGGGGGCCGGCGATCCAGATAACGGCCAGGGCTGTCAGGCCGCCGAGCAGATGGATCAGGCCGGCGCCGCCTGTGTCAAGGAATCCCGCACCCAGGCCGAAGTTGACGCCGAGCTGGGCGAGCCAGCCACCGCCCCAGCTCCAGTGCGCGGCAAGGGGAAAGACCAGGACGGCGAGCAGGGCGGCGATGGCCATGCCGCCGGTGAGGCGGAGGCGGTCGGCGCCGGCGCCCCAGGGGATGAGGGCGGCGAGGGCGACAGCGAGGAACTCGAAGAGCAGCCCGAACTGCGCGGGCATGGGCGCGGAGCCCAGGCCGGAGAGCAGGAAGGGCGAGAGGCCGGTCCAGTTCCAGGGCTTGCCGGCCAAGTGCACCGTGAGACTCCAGCCGCCATTCGCCGCCGGCAGCCACCCGGCCAGCGAGGCGCCGGCCACGGCAAAGGCGATGAGGGCGACGGCGACGATGGCCAGGCTGCCGAGGATGGATTGCGCGGCCGAGCGGGAGCGGCCGAGGCCGGTGTTGAGCAGCGCGACGCCGGCCAGGGCCAGCGGCGCCAGGGCCAGCAGCGCAAGGACGAAGGCGGAGGCGGGATCGAAGGGGCTCATGCGCGGTGCTCCCCTCGATTTTCCATGTGGCCGCGGATGGCGACGCCGAGGCCGAGAGCTTCCACCACGAGGCCGCAGAAGACAAAGGCCGTGCGCGCGCCGGGAGCCGGATAGAGGACCAGCGCGGCCAGGGTAAGAAAGAATCCAGCGGGCATGAGCAGTAAACCGGCGTACTTCACGGGCTGAGCCTTCCTTTCGCTGCGAACCGTGGGCGGAGTGGCGGGCGCGTGCCGCCGCCCTGGAGAGTCCGGTGCTCCGGCGAACGGGAGCGCCGCTTCAGAAGATAGTATGCACTGCGCTTTTATGGGATTCTAATTGACTCGCGATTAGGATTGCGAAAGCGATCCCGTGAACGCGGCCCCTTCCGCGCCTGGCGCCGATTGCGATGCCTTGCATTTCCAACTGAAAAACGAACAGGAGTTCGAACGGATGCAGATTCTGAACCGGCTGGTGGCGAACCCCGTGGGCGCCTTTCTGGTCCTGTCGCTGGCGGCATTTCTCGAGGCGCACGGCGACGCCTTCTTTCAGTCGGCTTTCTGGGGCCGGCCGGCGGCGGGACGCGCGCTGACGGTAGTCTTCGGCACGGTGGTGCTGGCGCTGTACGGGTCGGTGCTGAACCTGCCGCGATGGGATTTCGGCAAACTGCTGGGGGTCTACGTGGTGATGTTCTTCCTGATGGCGCAACTGCAGGCGCGGGTGCGCTTCGGGCAGTCGCCCACGCTGCCAATTTATGTGGGCGGGGCGCTGATCGTGGCCGGGGGGCTGGTGATCGCGTTCTGGCAGGGGTGACCGGTCGCATATTTTTGGACTGTTCAAGTCTGCAATCGGCGTGATAACGTGCAGAGAATCCCACTCTCCGGTACCCGCCTGCTCGCGGACGAAGGTGGAATTCTGCCAAAAACAGCGATTATCACAACTTGTATACTTTTCAGTCGATTAGAAGAGGGCCCAGGGCAAAAAATTTTTCCGCGGGAGCGGCTTTGGGCCATTGCGCGGGTGCTCCCAGGGGCGTTATATTCAAATTTCGGGGGCTTCCCACCCTGACGATGTTCTGTATCCAACTTCAGACATTAACCACAACCTGTGTGACCGCCAGCACAGCGCGCACATCCCCAACGCAACCGAAGCAGGAAGACATTCATGGCGCAGATATTCGACCGCAGCTCCAATGGACTGGCCCGCATGAGCCTGGTTCTGACGGGGCTGATCGTCATCGCTCTCGGCGTGACGCTGGACGAACTGCAGCGTTCCCCCTGGGTGACGCGGCAGGGCCAGCGGCCTGACCAGCCGGTCCCGTTCAGCCACAAGCATCATGTGCAGGGGCTCGGCGTGCAGTGCCAGTACTGTCACACCACGGTGGAGAAGTCCAGCTACGCCGGCATTCCCCCGACCAAGACCTGCATGAACTGTCACGCGCAGATCTGGACCAACGCGCAGTTGCTGGAGCCGGTGCGGGCCAGTTGGGCGACAGGCCAGAGCCTGACCTGGACCAAGGTGCACGACCTGCCCGATTACGTGTATTTCTCGCATGAGATTCATGTGAACAAGGGGCTGGGCTGCGCCAGTTGCCACGGACGCGTCGACCAGATGCCGCTGATGTATGCGCAGAACACGCTGCAGATGGAGTGGTGCCTGGAGTGCCATCGCGATCCGAAGAAGAACCTGCGGCCGGCAAGCGAGATCTACAACATGGCATGGGAGAAGCCGACGAGCGACCGGCCGGTGTGGTGCGCGGTGGATGGCGAGAAGACGGGCACGCCGACCGCTCAAAGCGTGAAGTGCACGACGAGCGAGCCGGTGACCGAGGTGGCCTCGCTGGCGCCGGTAGCCGGACCTGCAGCGCAGTACAGGAAGTTCACCAGCCAGGACGAGCTGGGCGGCTTCCTGGTGGACCACTACAAGATCCGCGCGCCGCGGGAACTGACGAGCTGCGAGGTCTGCCACCGATGAGCGAACGCGAGAGCAAGCAGGAAGGCCGCGGGATGAGTGCGCAGGATGCGGGAAAGAGCGTGGGGGCGGGGAAGAACGAGGCGACGCCCATGACGTTGGCGCAGGCGCGGGAAGAGTTGAAGGGCGCGCGGGGGAAGAGGTATTGGCGCAGTGTGGACGAACTGGCCGATACGCCGGCGTTCCAGGCTGCGGTCGAAAAGGAGTTTCCCTCGGCGGCGCAGGAGTGGGTCGACCCGGTTTCGCGGCGCGGCTTCATAAAGCTGATGGGCGCGTCGATGGCGCTTGCGGGCCTGGCCGGCTGCACCAAGCAGCCCGACGAACCGATCTATCCCTACGTCAAGCAGCCGGAAGACATCATCCTCGGCAAGCCGATGTACTTTGCCACCGCGATGCCGTCGGCGACGGGCGCACTGCCGCTGCTGGTCAAGAGCGATCAGTTCCGCCCCATCAAGATCGACGGCAACCCGGAGCACCCTTACAACCAGGGATCGAGCGACGTCTTTGCCCAGGGCGCACTGCTGGATCTCTACGATCCGGACCGTTCGCAACATGTGACCTTCCGCGGCGAGAACCGCGAGTGGGCGGAGTTTGCGCTGGCGCTGCGCGAGAAGGTGCTCTCGACGAAGGACGGCACGGGGATTTACTTCCTGAGCTCGACGGTGACCTCGCCAACCTTGGGGCGGCAATGGCTCGATGTACATCAAGCGTATCCGAAGGCGACGCTGGTGCAGTATGACCCGGCGATTGCGGGGACAACGCTTGAGAGCTCCAATGGCGGGGTTCAGTACAACCTTGCTGACGCCGATTTGATTGTTTCGCTGGATGCGGATTTCCTTTCAGGTGCGGCCTATCCGGGGTTCCACAAGCTGGTACGGGAGTATGCGGAGCGGCGGAAGAATCCGGAGAAGCTGAACCGGCTTTACGCGATCGAGTCGACGCCGACGACGACCGGATTGAAAGCCGAGCACAGGCTGGGCTTGAGGGCTAGCGAGATTCCGGCCTTTGCGGCGGAGTTGGCTAAGGCCATGGGCGTAGCTGGAATTCAGGTTCCGGCCCATGAATGGACCGACGAGCAGAAGAAGTTCCTTGCCGCACTGGCTAAAGACCTGAAGGCTCATGCGGGTAAGAGCGCGGTGATTCCGGGGTTGTATCAGGACGCCTCGGTCTGGGCACTTGCCCTGGCAATCAATTCGGCGCTCGGCAACGTGGGCGGGACGGTCGTTGTTTCCGCTCCGGTGAATTGCTTGCCGGGCGATCAGATTGCAAGCCTGAAGGCGCTGGTGGCGGATTTGAATGCAGGCAAAGTCGATTGGTTGATCGTTCTCAACGCCAACCCGATCTACGATGCGCCCGCCGATTTAAACTTCGCCGATGCCTTCAATAAGGCAAAGACTGTCGCGCATCTCGGCTCGCACTATGACGAGACCGGGCACGAGGCGCACTGGCACATTCCCGCTGCGCATTTTCTTGAATCGTGGTCGGATGTCCGTGCATACGACGGAACGGTCTCGATCATTCAACCGATGATCGATCCGCTCTACGGCGGCAGGACGGCGCATCACATCTTCCAGGCGCTGCTCGACGAACCGGGACTTAGTCCATACGAGGCGGTGCGCGAAACGTGGAAGATGTCACTTCGGGGTGAATTCGAAGAGAATTGGCGCAGATCTCTGCATGCAGGCTGGGTTGATGACACGCGGTTTGCCTTGAACGAGTCTATTCCGGCAACCAGGCCGAACCAGATCTGGATCGAGGCGCCAGCGCCATCGCACAAGGACGCCATCGAGATCATCTTCCGGCCGGACCCGAATGTGTACGACGGCCGCTGGTCGAATGTGGGATGGCTGCAGGAGTTGCCCAAGCCGGTGACGAACCTGAGCTGGGACAACGCGGCCATTGTGAGCGGCGCGACGCTGACCAAGTGGGGACTGGCCGAAGACGACATCGTCGAGATCACGGTGAATGGCCGCAAGGTGAACGCGCCGGTGATTGTGGCGCCGGGTCATCCCGATAACTCCGTCACCGTGCACCTGGGTTACGGGCGCTCCAATGCGGGGCGCGTGGGCTCGGGCGCGGGATTCAATGCTTACCTGATTCGCACCGCGGACGCGCCGTTCCATGCGACCGGATCGATCAGGAAGGTGGACGGCAAGTGGGGCGTGGCGATTACCAAGAGCCACTTCCAGGACCATCGCTCGAAGCTGATGGGCGGCCAGGGCAACGGCAACAACTCGCTCGAAGCCGACGAGGCGATCAACGAGCGCGGCATTATCCGCTACGCGACGCTCGAGGAGTTCAAGCGCAATCCGGGCTTTGCCAACGAGGGCGAGAGCCGCCCGAAGACCGACAAGGACGTTACGCTCTTCCCCAACTGGGAGTACAAGGAGAACGCCTGGGGCATGTCGATCGACATGGCCAGTTGCACGGGCTGCAACGCCTGCATCGCGAGCTGCTACGCGGAGAACAACATTCCCGTGGTGGGCAAGCAGCAGGTGCGCATCGGCCGCAATATGCAGTGGCTCCGGATCGACACCTACTTTGAAGGGGACTTGGCGGCCCCACGGGCTCACTTCCAGCCGATGGCCTGCCAGCACTGCGAGAACGCGCCCTGCGAGCAGGTGTGCCCGGTGGGCGCGACGGTTCACACGCCGGAGGGCCTGAACACGATGGTCTACAACCGCTGCGTGGGCACGCGCTATTGCTCGAACAACTGTCCGTACAAGGTCAGGCGGTACAACTTCCTGCTCTATTCCGATTTCGAGACCGAGAGCCTGAAGCTGATGCGCAATCCGGACGTGAGCGTGCGCTCGCGCGGCGTGATGGAGAAGTGCAGTTACTGCGTGCAGCGGATCTCGGCGGCGAAGATCGAGGCCGACAAGGGCAACCGCGCGATTCACGACGGCGAGGTGCAGACGGCCTGCCAGCAGGCGTGCCCGGCGCAGGCGATCAGCTTCGGCAACATCAACGACAAGCAGAGCCGGGTGGCCAAGCTCCGCGCCGATCAGCGCAGCTACCAGGTGCTGGCCGACCAGAACACGCGTCCGCGCACCACTTACGTGGCCGCGGTTCTGAATCCGAACACCGAACTGGAAGAAACGCCGGTGGAGCACTTGCCGGCGAAGGGTTGAGAGGCTCGATCCGCTTATGGCGACTAGCGAAGTGAAACACGACCCGAAGCTGGATCCGGCGACCGGAGAATACCGCGTCATTGCGCCGGGCCAGACCTTCAGGTCGGTGACGGAGAAGATCTCGCGCATTGTGCTGACGCCGCACACGCCGCTGGGCTGGTTTGCGCTCTTTGGCGTGGGCGGCGCACTGGCCACGGTGCTGCTGACGGCGCTGGTCTGGCTCTTCCTCGTCGGCGTCGGTATCTGGGGCATCACGCAGCCGGTGGCGTGGGGCTTTGCCATCATCAACTTTGTCTGGTGGATCGGCATTGGCCACGCGGGCACGCTGATTTCGGCGATTCTGTTGCTGTTCAAGCAGAGCTGGCGCAACTCGATCAACCGCTTTGCCGAGGCGATGACGATCTTCGCCGTGGTCTGCGCGGGCCTGTTTCCGCTGATTCACGTCGGCCGTCCGTGGGTGGCGTATTGGATGCTGCCGCTGCCGCTGACCATGCAGGTGTGGCCGCAGTTCCGTTCGCCGCTGATGTGGGACGTCTTCGCTGTCTCGACCTACGCGACGATCTCGGTGGTCTTCTGGTACATCGGCATGGTGCCGGACTTCGGCACCATGCGCGACAAGGCCGAGACCAAGTTCGCGCAGTATGTGTACGGTCTGGTCTCGCTGGGTTGGCGCGGCTCGGTGCGCCACTGGATGCGCTACGAGACGGCATCGCTGCTGCTGGCCGGACTGGCCACACCGCTGGTGCTCTCGGTGCACACGGTCATCAGCTTCGACTTCGCGGTGGCGGTGCTGCCGGGATGGCATACGACGATCTTTCCGCCGTACTTTGTGGCCGGCGCCATCTACTCGGGCTTCGCCATGGTGCTGACGCTGGCGATTCCGCTGCGCAAGTTCTATCACCTGGAGACGCTGGTCACCGATCGCCACATCGACAACATGGGCAAGGTGATGCTGGCGACGGGCTTCATTGTGGCCTACGGCTACGCCATGGAGGTCTTCATGGCGTGGTACTCGGCCTCGCACTGGGAAGCCTTCATGATGTGGAACCGGATGTTCGGGCCGATGGGCTGGTCGTACTGGGTGTTGATCACGTGCAACCTGGCGATTCCGCTGACGACGCTCTGGTCGCGCCGGCTGCGCACCTCGATTCCGTTCATGTTCTTCATCTCGATCGTGGTGAACACGGGCATGTGGTTCGAGCGCTTCGTGATTGTCGTGACCAGTTTGTATCGCGACTTCCTGCCTTCGTCGTGGGGCACCTACCGCGCCACGCGGTGGGATTACGCGACGTACATCGGCACGCTGGGATTGTTCACGGCGCTCTTCCTTCTGTTTGTGCGCTTCCTGCCCATGATTCCGATGAGTGAAATCCGCATGATGCTCCCCGGAGCGAAGATCACGCCGAAGAAGGCTGCGGAGGCTGCCGACTAAGATGCCTGCACGCGAAGGAACCTACGGCCTGCTGGCCGAATTCGACACTCCGAGCGACCTGGTGCGCGCCGCCCGACAGGCGCGCCAGGACGGATGGCGGCGCATGGACTGCTACACGCCGTACCCGGTGGAAGAGGCGGCCGAGGCCATCGGCTTCCACCGCAACAAGGTGCCGCTGCTGACGCTCATCGGCGGGATGATGGGGCTGGTGGCGATGTTCACCTTCGAGACGTGGGTCTCGGTGATCGCCTATCCGCTGAACATCGGCGGCAGGCCGCTCTACTCGTGGCCGGCGTTCATCGTGCCCGCCTACGAGTGGACGATTCTCTTTGCCGGCTTGTCGGCGGCCTTCGGCATGTTGGCCCTGAACCGGCTGCCGGAGCTCTATCATCCGCTCTTCAACGCGCCCAACTTCCGCGACGGAGCGACATCGGACAAGTTCTTCCTTTGCCTGGAGGCGCTCGATCCGAAGTTCGACCTGGTGGAGGCAAAGAAGTATCTGGAGACCTTCCAGCCGGTTTCGGTGGTGGAGGTGGAGTACTGATGCGGACAGCAGGGAACAGGGATCGGGGAACAGGGATCAGGGGTCGAGTCCGGGCGGGCGCGGTGTTGGCTCTCGCGATGGCCGGGCTGTTTGCGGCGGGTTGCCGGCAGGATATGCACAACCAGCCGAAGCTGATTCCGCAACGCGGCTCGGAGATCTTCGCCGATCATCGCGGCGCGCGTCCGCAGGTGGTGAACACCGTGGCACGCGGACAATTGCACGAGGACAACTACTTCTTCACCGGCACGGTGGAAGGCGCTAACGGGTATCGCGAAGAGAAGAACGAGATGCCGTTTCCTGTGACCATCGATGTGTTGCGGCGCGGGCAGGAGCGCTTCAACATCTATTGCACGCCGTGCCACTCGCGCGTGGGCAACGGGCTGGGCGAGATTGTGGAGCGCGGCTACAAGCCCGCGGCCAATCTGCACGACCAGGTGCGGCTGGCGCAGCCGGTCTCGCATTACTTCTACGTGATGACGCACGGCTACGGCGCGATGCCGGATTACGCCACGCAGATTGCGCCCGCCGATCGCTGGGCCGTTGCCGCCTATATTCGAGCGCTGCAGTTGAGCCAGTCGGCGACGCTCGAGGACCTTCCCACCGGCGCGCGGCCGAAGAGCCTGAAGGAAGTGGCCGCCGAGCGTGGCGTGCCGGAGCGATTTGCGCAGCCGTGGCGACTGCCGGCCACCGCGATTCAGGCGTATCCGCGCGACCAGAAGCAGGGCACGCCCGGCATGGCGCCGGCGTATCCGGCCGATCCGCTGATCAAGATTCCCGCAACCAAACCGGCCCCCGCGGCCGCCAAGTAAGGACTGACGGAATGGCTCACGAAACACACGCGAGAACGCTACCCTCCGAGTTGGGCGCACCGGCCTTCGTGGACGGCTGGCAGACGCGCGCTCTGGCGGTGGGCGTTGTCTTCTCGGGGATTGCCGCCGCGCTGGCCGTGGCCGATCACTCCATCGATCACGTGCTCAGGGCCTGGCTGCTGGGCCTGATGCTGACGTTTGGCTTCTCGGTGGGCGGGCTGGCTCTGCTGATGGTGCAGTATCTTTCGGGCGGTAAGTGGGGCCTGCTGCTGCGCCGGCCGCTGGAGGCGATGAGCCGCACGCTGCCGCTGGTCTTCGTTTACTGGGTCGTGGTGGCGATCTACGCGAAGAAGCTCTACCTGTGGGCGCAGATCGACGATGCCGCGGCCGCGCTGAAGGCGGGCATCATCAACGAAGCGCAGGCGCATGCGATCGAATTCAAGCGGCCGATGCTGAACGTGGGCGCCTTCTGGTGGGTGAGCATTCTCTGCTTCCTCATCTGGGGCTACTACACGTGGCGGCTGAATCGGATGGGACTCGAGCGCGACGCCGAGGGGCTGGAGTCGACGCCGAAGTGGATCAAGAAGTTCGAGAACATCTCGGGCCCGGGCGTGCTGGTGTACGCGATCACGATGACCGCGGCGGCGATCTACTGGGTGATGTCGCTGGACCCGACGTGGTACTCGTCGGTCTACGGGCTGCTCTTCCTGGTGGGCCAGGCCTACTCTGTGCTGGCGCTCTCGATTATCGTCGCTGTCTCGCTGGCCAAGGCCGAGCCCTTCAAAACGATCCTGCGCCAGACCGAGCAGCACGACCTGGGCAAGTTCACCTTCGCCTTCGTGATGCTGAACATCTATCTCGCCTTTTCGCAGTTCCTCATCATCTGGAGCGGCAATCTGCCGGAAGAGGTTCCCTGGTATCTCGATCGCATCCGCGGGAACTGGGGCGCGATCGTCACGCTGGACTTCATCTTCCACTGGCTGATTCCGTTCACGCTGCTGCTGTCGCGCGATCTGAAGCGGAACAGGAAGCGGCTGGTGCGGGTGTGCCAGTGGATGGTCTTCGCCAAGGCCTTCGATCTGTTCTGGCTGATCGAGCCGAACTTCAAGGACGCCGCGCGCAACCTGCACTTCTCGTGGGGAATCCTCGAGTACGTGGCGGTGCCGGTGGCGATGACGGCCTTCTGGGTGGCCTTCTT
The DNA here is from genome assembly GCA_049690595.1 of Occallatibacter sp. Taxonomy (GTDB): domain Bacteria; phylum Acidobacteriota; class Terriglobia; order Terriglobales; family Acidobacteriaceae; genus Telmatobacter. Next base: position 13,568 of record JBAVMZ010000450.1, read on the forward strand.
CTGCACGCGGCTGAAGACCCGCGCGCTGGTGCAGACCAACGATCCGCACGTGGCGGAGATTCTGGAGCCTGAGCATGCACACGCATAACCCGAATGGGACCGGCCACGAGCCGGAAGAAGTCGATGCATCGAAGGGTTACGAGCCGACGGACGTTCGCGTGACGGGCGTGGTGGTCTTCCTCGTCGCGCTGACCGTCTTCGTGGTGGTTGCGGCGGTGATGGCGTACGGCATCGGCAAGGCCGTGAACGCGCACATGGCCAGGGAAGACGGTCCGACGAGCCGGTGGTCGAAGACGGTGGATCTGCGGCCGCTGGGGAACCTGCCGAACAACCCGCAGATGCAGAACAAGCTGGAGAAGCTGACCGAGGAGTTTCCGGAGCCGCGGGTGCAGACCGACGACGGCAATCAGGATGTGGCCGACCTGCACGCGCGCGAGGATCTGCTGCTGGAGAACTACAGCTGGGCCGGCAACGGGCCCGATGGCAAGCCGCGCGTGCGGATTCCCATCGAGCGCGCGATGCAACTGGTGGCGCAGCGCGGACTTCCGCAGGCGCCGCAGGCGACGCACTCCGCGCTCATGACCGGCGAACAGGACCCGGCGGTGGTCCCTGTGCCGTTGACCGGGGGCTTTGCGCGCACGGGGTACGAGCTGGAGCAGGCGGCGGCGAAGAAGAGCAGACAGTAGGGAACAGGGATCAGGGAACAGGGAACAGGGATCAGGGAACGGTGGAGAGGGAAGAGGGCATGCGATGAGAAGGTATGAGACATTCCGGATGAGCTGGCGCGGCTGGGCGATGGCGGCTGCGCTTGGGCTGGCGGCCTTGTCTTCATCGCTCAACGCGCAGGTCTCGCGCTACGAAGAGAAGCAGATGGGCACGTCGAGCGACAAGCCCCCGGCGATTCTGAACGGCGTGGGCATTGCGCAGCACCTGAATGGGCAGCTTCCGCTGGGGCTGACCTTCACCGACGACCAGGGCAAACAGGTGCAACTGGCCAGCTACTTTGGCAAGAAGCCGGCAATTCTAGCGCTGGTCTATTATCAGTGCCCGATGCTCTGCTCCGAGGAGTTGAACGGGCTCACCGGCGCGCTGCAGATGGTGAAGCTCGAGCCGGGCAAGGACTTCAACGTGGTGGTGGTGTCGATCGATCCGAGCGAGGGCACGGAGCTGGCGGCGCAAAAGAAGCGCATCTATCTGAAGCGCTACGGGCACCCGGAGACGGCCGTGGGCTGGCACTTCATGACCGGCACGCAGGAGAACATCGACGCCATCACAAAGGCTGTCGGCTTCGGCTACGTGAAGATTCCCGGGCCGGATGGCAGGCTGACGCAGTTTGCGCACGCGAGCTCGATTCAGATTGTGACGCCCGAGGGCAAGCTGGCGCAGTACTACATGGGCGTCGAGTACTCGCCGAAGGACTTGCGGCTGGGGTTGGTCGAGGCATCGAGCAATCGCATCGGCTCGCCGGTGGACAACATTCTGACCTACTGCTACCACTACGACCCGCAGACCAACAAACACTCGCTGATCGTGGCGCGGGTGGTGCAGCTGGGCGGGTTGGTCACTCTGGCCACGCTGGGTGGATTCATGCTGGTGATGTTCCGGCGGGATTCGCGGCGCGACGGCAGCGATGAAACGAAGAAGAGGTTGAGCCAATGAGAGACTCCGGGAAAACCACCCCCCAGGGGCTAAAGCCCGTCGTCTCTTTTCCGCGGTTTTCCGGCACGACTCAAGTCGTGCCCTTTCAAAACACGGCGTATTCGGAGCTTCCGAAGGTGAACGGATAACGGAATGAACCATATTAGTCCAACAGTCTGGCAGTTTCTCGTCAAGTGGATGACGAACTTCGCCCTGTTTCCGCCGGAGGCGTCGAAGATCGCGCCACAGATGGACGCGCTTTACTTCTTCATGGTGCTGGTGAGCCTGATCGGGCTGACGATCGTGGTGCTTCTGGTCACGAGCTTCTCGATTCTGTACAACAAGCAGCGTCATCCGGTGGCGGAGCAGATCGAGGGCTCGACGCTGCTGGAGGCGACCTGGACGATTATTCCGCTGGGTCTGTTCCTGGTGATGTTCGTGTGGGGCGCGCTGATTTACTTCCGCGTTTACACGCCGCCGGCGAACGCGATGAATATCTACGTTGTGGGGAAGCAGTGGATGTGGAAGGCCGAGCATCCGGGCGGCCAGCACGAGATCAACTCGCTGCACGTGCCCACCGGGCGGGCGGTGCAGTTGACGCTGATTTCGCAGGATGTGTTTCACAGCTTCTCGATTCCCGCCTTCCGCGTGAAGCGCGAGGCGATTCCCGGCCGCTACACGACGGTGTGGTTCGAGGCGACGACGCCGGGCGTCTATCACCTGTTCTGCACGCAGTACTGCGGCACCGAGCACTCGCACATGATCGGCGACATCGTGGTGCTCACGCCGGAGGATTACAAGAAGTGGTTGGCCGAGTCGACCAGCGGTATGAGCCTGGCGCAGAACGGCGAGCGGCTGTTCGCGAGCCTGAGTTGCTCGGCCTGCCACAACACGCGGCCGGATGCGCGCGGGCCCTCGCTGGCCAACGTTTACGGCGCCAAGCTGACTCTGACGACAGGGCAGTCGATCACGGCCGACGATGCTTATCTGCGCGAGGCGATCCTGAATCCCTCGCAGCACATCACGCAGGGCTACGCGCCGATCATGCCCACTTATCAGGGGCAGATCAGCGAAGAGGGCGTGATCGCGCTGGTGGAGTACATCAAAAACCTGAACTCCGATTACCGCATTCAGCAGACAACGACCACGGTGGATCTGCTGCCGGAGAGCGAACAGAAGATGCCGCAAACCCAGGGGACGGTGAAGCCATGAGCGCGACGATTGTATCTCTTCCCGACCAGTCCACGGCCAGGATTCCGAAGAGGAATTATCTCAGCCAGGAGAACGGCCTGCTGAGCTGGCTGCTGACCGGCGATCACAAGCGGATCGCGATTCTCTACCTGATCTCGCTGAGCTTCTTCTTCTTCATCGGCGGCGCGCTGGCCGGGCTGATTCGCCTGGAGCTGCTGACGCCGCAGGCCGACCTGATGGCGACCGACACCTACAACAAGGTGTTTACCATGCACGGCGTCATCATGATCTTCTTCTTCCTGGTGCCGAGCGTGCCGGCGACGCTGGGCAATTTTCTGATCCCGCTGATGATCGGCGCCAAGGATCTGGCGCTGCCCAAGATCAACCTGCTGAGCTGGTATCTCTACATGATCGGCGGCCTGCTGGCGCTGTACACCATGATGACCGGCGGCGTGGACACGGGCTGGACCTTCACCACGCCGCTCTCGACACACTACGTGAACACGAACGTGCTGACGACGGGGCTTGCGGCCTTTATCGCCGGCTTCAGCTCCATCTTCACCGGACTGAACTTCATCGTCACCATTCACAAGATGCGCGCGCCGGGGATGACCTGGTTCCGCCTGCCGCTGTTCGTGTGGGCGCACTACGCGGCCAGCGTGCTGATGGTGCTGGCGACGCCGGTGGTGGCCATCGCCATCGTGCTGGTGGCTCTGGAGCGGACGCTGGGCATCGGCGTCTTCGACCCGACCAAGGGCGGCGACCCGCTGCTCTTCCAGCATCTGTTCTGGTTCTACTCGCACCCGGCCGTCTACATCATGATTCTGCCCGGCATGGGCGTGATCAGCGAAGTGATTTCGACCTTCAGCCGCAAGCGGGTCTTCGGCTACACGGCGGTGGCCTTCTCGTCGGTGGCGATCGCGATCTTCGGCTTCTTCGTCTGGGCCCACCACATGTTCATCATGGGCATTTCGAATTACGCCGTGCTGGTCTTCTCGCTGTTGACCATGCTCGTTGCCGTGCCCTCGGCCATCAAGATCTTCAACTGGACTTTCACTCTCTACAAGGGCTCCATCACCTTCGAGACGCCGATGCTTTATGCCTTCGGCTTCCTGGGGCTGTTCACCATCGGCGGCCTGACGGGCGTCTTTCTGGGCGTATCGGGCACGGACATCCACCTGACCGAGACCTACTTCATCGTGGCGCATTTTCATTTCGTCATGGTGGGCGGCATGTTGATGGCCTTCCTCGCCGGCATTCATTTCTGGTGGCCGAAGATGACGGGTCGCATGTACCCGGAAAAGATCTCGCAGTTGGCGGCGGTGGTCACCTTCATCGGTTTCAACTTCACCTTCTTCCCGCAGTTCATTCTGGGCACGCTCGGCATGCCGCGGCGCTATGCCTCGTACCCGGCCGAGTTCCAGATCCTGAACGTCTTCTCGACCGCGGGCGCGACGATCCTGGGCGTGGGCTATCTGCTGCCGGTGCTCTACCTGGTGTGGTCGCTCAAGTACGGCGCGGTGGCGGGCGACAACCCGTGGCAGGCGACCGGGCTGGAGTGGCAGATTCAGTCGCCGCCGCTGACCGAGAACTTCACCAAGATTCCCGTGATGGACCACGAAGCCTACGACTACGAGTGGCTCGAGAGGCAGAAAGAAAAAGAGGTCGCCAGTGTCCGATAGCCATCCGATTGCCGAGGGCGCGCTGGAGCACGCCGAGCACGCGCATCCGCCATACCTGCGCCACCACTTCGAATCGGCGGAGCAGCAGGCCGACGCCGCTGGCTTTGCCATGTGGCTCTTCCTGCTGACCGAAGTGATGTTCTTCGGCGGGCTCTTCTGCGCCTACCTGATCTACCGCAACTGGTACTATCCGGCGTTTGTGGCCGCGTCGCATCAGTTGGATGTCTTCTGGGGCACGCTGAACACGGTGGTGTTGATCTTCTCCTCGTTCACCATGGCCATGGGCGTGTGGTGCGCAGAGACGCGGCGGCGCAAGGGTCTGGTGCTCTCGCTCTCGCTCACGCTGCTTCTCGGTCTTTGCTTCCTCGGCATCAAGACGGTCGAGTACCGCGAGAAGATCGAGAAGAACCACGTGCCGGGCTTTCACTATAGCCTCAGCTCGTTCGTCGATCCGGCGCACGACGAGGCAGCCAAGGCCTACGGCGACAAGCCGCTCGCGGTGGACATGGCGCGGCACACCGAGGTCTACTTCTCGCTCTACTTCGCCATGACCGGCATGCACGCGCTGCACATGATCATCGGCATCGGCATCCTGGCGTTCATGATCTTCCGGGCCAGAGCGGGGGCGTATACGGGCGGGCACGTGACGTTCGTGGAGAACTTCGGGCTCTACTGGCACTTCGTGGACATCGTATGGATCTATCTCTTCGCGCTGCTCTACCTGATCAGCCGGCACCAGTGAAAGGGGCGCACAAGAAGCATGAGCGAACACAACGAGAATACGCATCACATTGTCAGCCCCATGGTCTACGTGGTGATTCTGCTGGCGCTGCTGGTGGGGACGGGACTGACGGTCTGGGCCTCGTTCTGGGAGATGGGCGTCTGGAATCCGATCGTCGCGTTGGCCATCGCCACCACGAAGATGATGCTGGTGGTCCTCTACTTCATGCACGTGAAGTACTCGTCGAAGCTGACCAAGCTGACGATCTTCTCCGGCGTCTTCATGTTCCTGACGCTGGTGGGGATGACGCTGGCCGATTACATCAGCCGCGCCTGGGGACAGTGGTAGCACGACAGGGAACAGGGAACAGGGAACAGGGAACAGTATTCCCTGGGCTTTGAGACGGTCGGTTTGAAGAGGGGCTGCCCATAGGGGCGGCCCTTTCTGCTGGATGGTGAGCCGCTGGCTACTTTGACGGGCAGTCGTATTCGTTGGCGAAGTCGAAGGCGATGCGGGGGAACCTGCTCTTCAGGGCATTCTTGCGCGCCGCGCTCGCGGTGATCCGGCAGTTTTCGCCGAGGCGGATGCGGGCAAGGTTCGTCATTGTGTTGAGGAAGTCGGGTAGGTCGGCGAGGCCGTCGGAGCCGAGATCGAGGAAGGCGAGTTCGTGCATGCCGGCAAGGAAGGCGGGCACCTCCTTGAGTTTCATGTTCCAGGCGAAGCGCAACTCTTTGAGCTTGGGCAGGCCGCGGACGAAGGCGGGAATCTCGTCGAGGCCATTGCGGCCGAGATCGAGATAGACGAGGTTCTTGAGCTGCGAAAGACTCCGCGGGAACGGGTGGCGCAGGTGAGGCTGCGAGCCGGGAGGACGCGGATCCTGCGCGCCGTAGAGGACCAGCCTTTCGAGCGCGTGCAGGTTGCCGAGCGACTCGGGCAGGACCGGGTTCATCGCGCAGCCGTTGCCGTTGTCGATGACGAGCTCGCGCAGGTGGGCGAGCGAGCCGATGGAGTCGGGAAGCGCCTTGAGGTTTTCGAGGCAACTGATGGTCAGCACTTCGAGGTCCGGGTAGTTTGCGAGCTGTTGCAAGGCCCGGGCGTTTTCGGGCCCTATGACCAGTTTCTTCCGCGACGGGGCGTTGTACGCTGGCGCGGCGGAAACCAGCATCGCGAGGGCCAGGGCAAGAGAGCGCATTGAGGTGCTCGGCATGCACGCCATTCTACTGTCCTTAGACCGGTTCCAGAATCCCCGTGCCCTGGCTGGCATGGTGCAAGGTGGCATTTTCTTGAGGAAAATCCCACTTGAGTCCATCGCTTCCGGGGTACAGCTATTCTGGAACCGGTATAGTCCGAATCTCGCATCAGTATCAATCTGTCATCCTGAGCGCAGTTTGGCCGGTTTTTTGGCCAAACGGAGTCGAAGGACCTGCGGCCGTTCTTCAATGAACTTCTGACTCACCACACTAGAAGCTGAATGCGAGGCCGGCGCGGATGCTGCGCTGGTCCTGGGCAAAGAGGAGCAGCGAGCCATCGCTGAGCAAGTAGGGCTGGTAGCCCTGGGCCAGCAGGTTGCGCACGTCGATGAGCGCATCGACGCTGGCGATGCCCTCGCGGTGCAGGCGGATGGGCTGGCGCAGGTGGAGGTTCATGAAGGGTTCGGCGGCATCGACGGCGAAGGGCGCCACCTGGGTCACGGTCTCTTCGGGCTGCCAGCGGTAACTGGCGCGCCAGCGGGTGCCGGTGCCGTCGAGCATCCCGGAGAGCGAGAGCGCGTACATCTGGGCATGGCGCGGCCGGAGGGCGGCGGCGGCCTGGCCGATGCTGTCCGCGCGCACCGCCGTGGCCGGCATCACCAGCGCGTCGCCGTTGGCGTAGCTGAGCCGCATGTGGTTGCCGGCCGGCAGCCGGTGTTCGTAGACGGCGGAGAAGCCGGTGGTGGAGAAGTTGGGTCCGGCGGCGCGGAGCAACTGGCTCTGGCTGTCCGTCAGGGCGCCGCCCTCGGGCGCGGAAAGCCGGCCCGCCGCCTCGACGACCGGGTTCGCCAGATGGTCGGAGTAGACCAGCAGCGAAATGCCCGAGTCGGTGGTCAGGCGGCTCCAGCCAATCTCCTGGTGGAGGCCGTGTTCGATGGTGAGCCTTCCATCGCGCTCGGCCAGTGCGGGCAGCCAGGCGACGGGCGCGCTCTCGTCCAGGCCAGCCGGGGCGGGCAGGGAGGTGGTCATGCGGTAGCTCACTTCGGCCTTGCCCTTGCGCCAGCCCACGGTGGCAAAGGGAAGCATCGCCACGGTGGCCGCTTGAGCGCGCGCATTGAGCCGCGCCAGCACCTGGCCGGCGCCCACCTCGGCTTCGAGCTCGTCGCCCAGCCGGATGGTCTCCCAGGTGCGCAGGGCGGCCTCGCTCAGGCCTTCGCCGTTGCCCGCGCCAATCTCGGGGTGCACGGCCACTGCGGCCACCGACTGCACCGAGCCGGCATAGCCAAGATCCTGGCGGAAGCCGAGCATCGACTCGAGGCCGCTGTCGGTCGCGGGATCGAAGTCCACGCGGGCCAGCAGTTCGCGGCTGTTCGACGGCGTCTCTTCGACGGAGGCCGAGATGCGCTCGCCGCTCTCGCCGAAGGCGCCTTCCTGGCCGGTGGCCAGCAGGCGCGCCTTGAGCCGGGGCTGCGCGCCGGGGCCGTCTGTGACCACCACCAGCGGACCGTCCTCGAGCCAGCGCAGCAGCGGGCGATTGGCGGCCGAGCGCAGGGTCCACGCCCAGTCGTCCCTCTGCGCGTTGGCCGCGCGCGGCTCGGCGGGCAGCCACTGCATCACCTCGTAGAGGGTGTTCAGGGTCAGGTTGACGACGGTGTTGGCGCGCACGCGGACGTTGTCGCGCAGCGAAGGCAGGAAGGAGGCGCCCAGGGCCTTGACGGAGTAGCGGCCGGGCATCACGGAGGGGATGTCGAAGTGGCCGGCGGTGTTGGTGTACACGGTGGCCAGCACGCTCAGGTCCGGCCGCAGCAACTGGACCTCGGCGCCGATCTGCGGGATGCCGGCCGAGTCGCGCACAACCCCGCTGACCGATCCAGGGCCGGCCGCGGCGAGCCGCAGATTACCCAAGGCAATCAGTCCGACCAGGACAGCGAGATGGAGCCTGCGCGTCATCGCTTGAGCGGATGCACCGTGCGCGCCGCTGGCAAACTCTCCCAAAGCTGACCCGCGCAGCACTCCGGCTCTGGGGGCCGGTAGCGTGTCTCCTGCGCGGGATGTTTTCTATTCGACGACAAAAGGCGCCGATTGCGCAATCTCTTGTTTTGAGATTCCGTCATTTACTTTGATCGTCACCTTGTATTTTCCTGGTTGAAGGCCTGCGATGGGGATAGTTTTCTCCACCGTCAATTGATCGCTGTGCGCCCCCAGGTCCTTGGACTCCAACTGCTTCTCGAGGATCACCGAATTGGCCGTCGTGTCGGTGATCTGATAGGTCACCGTAGCCAGGTTGCTCTTGGTGGCTTCGTCGATGCCGAGGTTGTAGACCTGCATCCAGAAGTTCAGTTGCTGGGTGCGCTTGAAGCTGACGGGCATGCCCGGTTTGGCGCTGACGCGCGGCCGGATGTAGGTATTGCCGATGATGAAGTTGCCGGTGCCGATGGTGTGCGAGTCGACCGTGTTCATCTGGTCGGCCAGGATGAGCGTGGAGGTGGCCAGCTTTTCGTCGTGGAAGGTGGGGACGTTGAGGCTGGCGCCGTAGTAGCCCATGTGGTCGGGATTGTTGACGTCCTTGATGGCCACGTCCAGTCGGTAGAGGCCGGGCAGCAGCGGCAGGGCCTTCCAGTAGACCGACTGCTTGTCCAGGCTCTTCTCGAGCAGCTCGGCCGGCTGGTCCACTTCCACCGTGTCCTCGAAGGTCTGCACGGTCTTGTGCGTGAGGGTGGTGACCTTGCCCAGGATGTTGACGACGCCGCGGGCGACGCCGCTCTTGGTGACGAAGGTGATGTCGCGGTTCTTGATCTGGAGGGTGACGGGCACCAGCACGGTGCTCTCGGTCACCTTTACGAAGTCGGTGCGCACGTCGAAGGGAAAGACCGGGCCGGAGAGCAGCTTGTGCTCGGAGATGAAGTTCTCCAGGTCCTTGAACTTGACCGGCGGCGGAGCAAAGATCTTGGCGGAGAGCTCGATGCGGTCGAACTCCTTGGAAGCCTGCGAGCTGGAGAGCGGGCCCGTTCCCAGGTTCTCGATGCCGCCCTTGAAGCGGTCGCCCTTCTTGGCCATGTTCATCGCTTCCCACTGGGTGGCGCCCATGCCGGGCACGTGCATCAGGGCGTCCTTCCGGCCGCGGTCGATGGTGAACTCGTAGTTACCGCACATGCAGTCGTCCACGAACTCCAGGTCGATGTTCTCGCCAATGCCTTCCAGATACCGGTAGTGCCAGGTTTCGAACGGGAAAGTCGAGGTCTCGCCGCCGCCCTCGTCCATGGGCCGCTGGTAGGATCCGCCCGAGGGGTGGGAGTCGATCGAGTCCGGCGGACCCCAGGAGATGTAGATGCGGCCGCGGTCGGTTCTCCATCCCGGCTTGCCGGCGGCAAAGTGTTCGTTGGCGTAGGCGATGCGCCGGTAGTGCTCCTCGCGGAACTCGTTGTCGGGCGAATCCGGGTTGGGGTTGCGGCGCAGCCAGAAGTTCTCAATAAAGGCCTCGCGCTCCTCGTCGTTGGAGAGAGTCTTGAAGGCCCTGCGCTCCTCGTCGGAGATGATGTAGACCACGTCCTGTTCGAGCCAGGTCCTGTAGCCGCTCTTCAACTCGATCTTGAGGTTTTTCTGGGCGGCGAACTTCTCCTTGTCGGAGCGCTCGCGCTTGAGCGGATCGGGATCCTGGTCCTGGCCGCCGGCCGGCTTGGCCTGCGGGGCGGCGGCCGGCTGCTGGCCGGCGCGGGTAACGGAGGGGGCGAGGGTCAGGCCACAGACAAGTGCGGCGAAGAGAAAACCTGAGCGGTTGAGCGTCATTTTCCTTCCAAACTCCTGCAAGTCCCTATTCTACGGCCCGGGTATGGGCTGGGCAACCGTACCAGTGGAGTTCCGCTGCCGGGTTGGACGCGCGCGCGCCGCCAAGGTCACTGGCCGGACTTCTCTGCGGCTGCCGAAAAGAAACCTGTCGGGGCGAGGTTCGCGCCAGCCCACCCTGGCCTAAAAAACAAAAAACGCGGCGAGGGTGGGGCACGCGAAATCCTGGGGCGAACCCCCTGGGTGAGACAGTTTCGTGCCTCGCGGGCCGGTAAAGGCGGTGGGCGGCTGTTTTCTCCTCGCGGAGTTGAGACTGGCGGCGGCCGGTGCGCGTCAAAAAGACAGCGTGGCAGTTCCCGAGCCCGGCGAGCAGGCCGTGGAGTTCTCCTGGCGGCCGGGAGTGCCTGAAGAGAACACGTTCCTGCCGAGGGCAGGCGAGGTTGGCCGGCTGCCCGGCCACTGCCCCCGGTTTCCGGTGACTCGGCGCCAGGAGATTGCATCACCGGGAACCGCGACCGAAGCGGTTGCGTACACTGAATCTGGAGAGACCTGGAGCACGCCTTTCATATGAAGCTGAAGAAGATTCTTCTGATCGCTCTCGCCATCGTCGCCGTGGTAGGCCTGATCGGCTTTTTTGTCTACCGCCAGCAGGCGGGCTACACCAAGGTTCTGACCGCCCGGATCGTGCGCCAGGAACTTGCCACCGTGGTCAGCGGCACCGGGCAGATCAAGCCCAAGACCTACGTGAACGTGGGCGCCACCTCCTTTGGCCGCATCACCCACCTGTTGGTGAAGGAAGGCGACCATGTGAAGAAGGGCCAGGTCATCGCCACGGTGGAGAATGTGCAGCCTGAGGCCAACGTGCAGGCCCAGGAGGCCACCATCGCCGCCGCCCGGACCGACATCAACTCCTACATTGCCGCCGAGAAGACCGCCGAGGCCAATGTGGAGCACGCCAAGGCCGATCTGGAGCAGAAGCGCCTGGACTGGGAGCGCGCCCAGGGCCTCTATAAGGAAGGCATTCTGGCCAAGCAGGACTACGACGCCAAGAAGGCCGCCTACGACACCGATCTGGCCTCGCTGAACCAGGCCCTGGCACAGTTGAACCAGTCCAAGGCCCAGACGGAATCCGCCCGCGGCCACCTGGGGACCCAGGTCGCCACCCTGCGCTTCAACAAGGATGCGCTGGACAAGACGGTTTCGACGGCGCCCTTCGACGGCATCGTCACCAACCTGCCCGTGCGCGAGGGCGAGACGGTGGTCGTCGGCATCCAGAACGCCGAGGGCTCGACGCTGATGACCCTGGCGGACATGAGCGTGGTCACCGCCGAGGTCAAGGTGGACGAGACGGACATCGTCAACATCCAGATGGGCCAGCCGGCCGAGGTCACCATCGACGCGCTGCCGGGCAAGACCTACAAGGGCCACGTGACCCTGGTGGGCGACCAGGCGCTGCTGCGCTCGACCGGCATCGCCACCTCGCAGTCCACCACCGGCACCGAGGAGGCCAAGGACTTCAAGGTTGTGGTCACCCTCGACGAGCCCTCGACCGAGCTCCGCCCCGGCCTTTCCACCACGGCCAAGATCACCACCGCGCATAAGAGCGGCGTCCTTTCGCTGCCGATCCAGGCGCTGACGATGCACGACCCGGCGATGGACAACCAGAAGCCCGGCGGCGTGCAGGCGGCCACCCCGGCGCCGAAGAGCAACCCGGTGCAGGGCGTCTACGTGGTCGACAAGGACAAGAACGGCAAGCTTCGGGCCACCTTCGTCCCGGTCAAGACCGGGATTACCGGCGCCACCGACATCGAGGTCGTTGACGGCCTGAAGGAAGGCCAGGAGATTGTCACCGGTCCCTTCAAAACCCTGCGGGGTCTCAAGAGCGGCGCGCTGGTGAAGCGCGATACCGCCAAGCCCGCGGGTCCGGCGCAGGGCCCGAACTCCTAAGAGGGCTGAGACAATTGAGTCGCAACAGCGGCCAGCGCCTGACGCGCAAGCCGCCCATCTCCCGGCCGGCGGCCGGCAAAGGAAACGAGACGGATGGCTTCGAACGGCACAACGAGAATGGATGAGGCAGAGAACACCGCCGCCCCCGCAAGCGATGTGATCATCGTCGAGAACCTCTGGCGCACCTACGACATGGGCTCGGAGCAGCAGGTCCACGCCCTGCGCGGCGTCGACCTGCGCATCAAGCACAACGAGTACGTCGCCATCATGGGTCCGTCCGGCTCGGGCAAGTCCACGCTGATGAACCTGATCGGCTGCCTCGACACCCCCTCCCAGGGCAAGTACTGGCTCAACGGCCAGCTGGTCAGCGAGCTCGACGACGATCAACTGGCCCGCATCCGCAACAAGGAGATCGGGTTTGTCTTCCAGACCTTCAACCTGCTGGCCCGCGCATCGTCGCTGCACAACGTCGAGCTGCCTCTGATCTATAACGGCACACCGGCGGCGGCGCGCATTGCCCGCGCCAAGGAATCGCTGACCAACGTGGGGCTGGGAGACCGCATGAACCATAAGCCCAATGAGCTTTCCGGCGGCCAGCGCCAGCGCGTGGCGATTGCACGGGCACTGGTCAACAGCCCGTCGATCATCCTGGCCGACGAGCCCACCGGCAACCTGGACTCGAAGACCGGCGTTGAAATCATGGCTCTGTTCGACACCCTGCACGCCGGCGGCAACACGATCGTGCTGGTGACCCACGAGGCCGACATCGCCGATTATGCCCACCGCGTGGTGCACATCCGCGACGGCCAGATCTTCTCCGACGAGCCCTCGCGCCGCTTCCGCAACTGAGCCTGCCCCGCCGGCGCTGGCGCCGAACTCCCGCAAGACAAAGAACCGGAAGGAGCCCGACTCTTTCCGGTTCATGTTTTTTGCCTCCGTGCCGATGAAGCCGGTGTAGGCCCCTATAGCGATTGGACCGGGCCCGGGAGGCAAGGAGCGTTGAGAGCGATGCCCAGCACGGCCCATTTCCCGGTTCAGCCCGCCAACGCCAGACTCTCCCTGGTGGAGATGGAGCCGCTGCCTGCGGGGCAGCTTGTGGGTGTGAGCGCGGCCTGGCGCAAGCTGCTGATGCAGGCCGAGATGGCCGCTCCGCACGTGCAACTGGCCGCCATCGAGGGGGAGCACGGCGCCGGCAAGCAGACGCTGGCGCGCTACCTCTTCGCCCGCTCGCCGCTGGCCCATTCCAGCTTCCAGCGCCGAGACGCCCGGGAGTGGCTGGCCACCGATGCCGACCCTTCGGCGCTGGCGGGCTTCACGTACCTCGATCGCGTGGACCTGCTGGCCCCTCCGGGGCAGGGGCTGCTGCTGGGCGTCCTCAAGGTTCTCCAGGACCGGCCGCCGGGCCGCGCCATCCTCGTGGCCAGTTCGCAGACCTCGCTGCGCCAGATGGCCGCGCAGGGCATGATTCTGCCCGACCTTGCGTTCCGTCTCACCGCCGTGCGTTTTGCCATTCCGCCGCTGCGCCAGCGCCGCGAGGACATCGCCCCCCTGGCGCAGGCGTTGCTCGAACGCATCTGCGCGCGCTACCAGCACCGGCCGGTCGCCCTGGGCCCGGGCGCCCTGGCACGCCTATTGC